>JAZGCP010000075.1:0-11947 GCA_036477035.1 Acidimicrobiia bacterium
GATCGGAATCTGTCGGTCTGTCCTGGTCTGGTAGCTCTGGTAGTCCGCGTAGGCGGCGACTACCCGTGGCCACCAGATGACTCGTTCCGTGCTGCTTGCCGTTCGCGCCGTCGCCGGGAAGATCTTCTCCGCCTTCTGGACCGAAACCGAGGAAGTGGTGAGGAGGTTCAGATACCAGGCGGGGTGACGATCACGCCCTCCGAAGGAGGCGATGATCACCGTCGTATCGCCTTCCTCGAGGTAGAGCAGAGGCACGGTGTGGGATCGACCGGTCCTTCGGCCCGTCGTCGTTAACAGCAGCATGTCGTTCTTGACGAGCCTTCGCCCGATTCGACCCCCCGTCACCCGAAATAGCATCCGATGGACCCGAGAAAGAAGGCGAACGTGGCTGTCTCTCATTCTGTCTCGGTGGCGGAGGTACCGACCTCCTGTGCCGGTCGACTGCTCACCGGGGATGCGGGGGCGAATACCCAGAAGGAATCCAAGATCTCAGAGAATCGGTCGAGGAGACTCCGAGCGGCCGGACTGGCCGTCTGTTCGACGTGTGCCTCGATCAGCGAGCGAATCGTCCGGGCATCCGTTGCCGTGGGACGTCGGGCCTCTGGTGCGGTGCCGGCGACCCGCCCCTTCAACTTGACCTCGGGATCCCATACGAACGCGGTTCCTCCCGTCATACCAGCACCGAAGTTGCGTCCGACATCACCCAGGACGAGGACGGTCCCTCCGGTCATGTATTCGCATCCGTGATCGGAGCAGCCTTCGATTACCGCGGTTGCCCCCGAGTTCCTCACGGCAAAACGTTGGCCTACCGACCCTGCGAGGAATGCTCTTCCGCCGGTGGCCCCATAGAGAACCGCATTGCCGGCCACATGAGGCGTGTGACCGCTCGACAGTTGTGGTGGTGAGATTGAGATCGTGCCGCCCCCCATACCCTTGCCGACAAAGTCGTTGGCTACCCCGTTCAGTCGGAGCATCACTCCGGGTGCGAGCCATGCACCGAAGCTCTGACCGGCCGTGCCTGCCAGTCGAACATCGACCGTTCCCTCGCTGAGACCGGTTTCTCCGTGTTCGGCGGTGATCGCACCAGACAGTCTCGTCCCGATTGCTCGATCGACGTTGCGGATCGGGTAGACGAGCCGCACCGCCTTGCCGTGGCTGATCGCCTCGGCAGCGTCGATGACGAGTCGAGTTGCCAGGATCGAGAGCGGAATGGGCTTGTAGCCGAGGTGCTCCTTGTGTCCCTGCGCCGCAACGAGGATCGCCATGAGGTCGGAGGCCAAAGGGTGGTCGGCGTCCGTCGGGTGGAGCAGATCAGCCCGGCCGACGATCTCTTCGATCGATGTGGCCCCCAACGTGGCCAGGTGCCCGCGCACCTCATCAGCCAGGTGCCGAAAGAGCATCACAATCTGCTCGACGCTTCCGCCGAACTTGGCCCTCAGATCTTCTCGCTGGGTCGCGATGCCGACGGGGCATGTATTGAGGTGGCACTGTCTGACCATCTTGCAGCCCAACGCCAGGAGCGGGAGCGTTCCGAAGCCAAATCTTTCAGCGCCCAGCAGTGCCGCAATGACGACATCTCGTCCGGTGCGGAAACCACCGTCGGTCTCGATAGTTACTCGCGATCGTTGGCCGTTGGCGACCAACACCTGGTGGGCCTCGGCGACACCGAGCTCCCACGGAGAGCCGGCATGTTTGATCGAAACGAGTGGTGAGGCACCGGTGCCTCCTTCCGAACCCGAGATCGTGATCAGGTCTGCATTGGCCTTGGCGACCCCGACGGCGATGGTTCCAACACCGGGCTCACTGACCAGCTTGACCGACACTCGAACAGTGGGCTTGAACGCCTTGAGGTCGTAGACGAGTTGCGCCAGATCCTCGATGGAGTAGATGTCATGATGCGGCGGCGGGGAAATCAGGGTCACGCCGGGCTCTGTATGGCGGAGCGCGGCGATCTCGGCGGATACCTTGTGGCCGGGCAATTGCCCCCCTTCTCCCGGCTTTGAGCCCTGAGCCATCTTTATCTGAAGCTCCTCAGCAGAATTCAAATAAGCCGGGGTGACTCCGAAACGCCCCGATGCGACTTGTTTGATTGCGGAGTTGCGAGGGCTGTCGTACCGAACCGGAGCCTCTCCACCCTCTCCCGAATTCGAACGACCGCCAATCATGTTCATGGCTTGGGCGAGGGTTTCGTGTGCTTCGCTGGAAAGCGCACCTTGTGACATGGCAGCCGTGGTGAATCGCCGCATGATGCGCTCGGCGGGCTCAACATCGTCGAGGGGGACGGGTTCACGCTGGACGAAGGTGAGAAGGTCCCGAACCAGGGCGGGCGAGTTTGAACCGATGGTTTCCAGATAACGATTCCAGTCCGTGGCGCCGCCGGAGCGCACCGCCCTCTGCAGGGCTAGGACGACTGTGGGGCTGGTGATATGAGGATCTTCGCCCCTTCTGTGCTTGTAAAACCCACCGGATTGCTGGGCGCCGGAGCCATAGTTGGCGTGCCGCCCCAGTGCCTGGCGGGCAAGATCGCCCAGTCCAATACCGCGCAGACGTCGTGGTGCGTTGCGAAAGGCAAGTCGACACACCGATTCGGAGAGGCCTATGACTTCGAACAGCTCAGACCCGCGGTATGCCGCGAGGGTACAGATGCCCATCTTCGACATGATCTTGAGCAGACCTTCCTCGAGCACCAAGCGATAGTTCTCCTGGGCCAGCACCGGGTCGACCTCGACTGCACCCGAGACTGAGAGGTGGCGTACCTGGTCGATCGCCAGATACGGGTTTACCGCCGAAGCGCCAAATGCGATGAGGCATGCCAGATCGTGGGCGTCTCTCGGCTCCCCGGAGACCACGACGAGCGACACGTCGCCCCTGACGCCTTCATCGATGAGGCGGTGGTGGACGGCTCCCAAGGCCAGCAGGATCGGGATCGGAGCGTTGGATTCGTCCGTCTCGCGATCCGAGAGCACGACAATGGTTGCACCGAGGCTCACGGCCCGGGTCGCTTCGGAGCAGATCTCGTCGATTCGTTCCTCGAATCCTTGAGATCCCGCGGAGACTTCCCAGGTCACCGGAATCCAATGGGAGAAGAACCTGTGGTCGGCCGAACGAACTATGGCCTCCAACTCGGCGTCGGAGAGGATCGGACTAGCCAGCTCAATCAGATGCGCCTGACGGGGCGTGTCCTCGAGTAGAGGTCCGCGTCGACCAAGCTGGATGCGTAATGACATCACGAGCTTCTCCCGGATGGGGTCCATTGGGGGGTTCGTGACTTGGGCGAACATCTGATGGAAGAAGTGGGTGAGCCTTCTCGGCCGATCCGACAGCACGGCGAGGCCGGTGTCGTCGCCCATCGACCCCAACGGCGTGATTCCGCGCGCCATTTCAGCTAGCACCAGTCGTCGCTCTTCCGCGGTGTACCCGAAGGCGGTGGCGAGAGCCTCGGCGTCGAATCGATCGTCGGCCAGAGGGTCGAACGGCGCGGCAATGTGCAGGGTCTCGGTGCTGACCCACTCCTCATAGGGGTGGAGGTTGGCCAGGTCGGCTTTGATTTCTGCTGATCGCTTGACCTCTAGGGAGTGGCCGTCGAACAGGATCAGCTCTCCAGGCCCGAGCTGGCCGGTCTCGATGGCGCGGATCTCCTCCTCCGGGCACACACCGGCCTCCGACGCCACAAGGACGACGTCGGGAGTGATCGTCCAGCGCGCCGGTCGAAGCCCGTTGCGGTCTGTTCCGACCAGCAAGGACACACCATCAGACGCTGCTATCGCAGCCGGTCCGTCCCAGGGCTCAGTGAGGAAAGCATGATATTCGTAGAAGCTGCGCAGCCGGGGATCGAGGTCGGTGACGTTCTCCCAAGCGGCGGGAATCAATAGCTCCTTGACATGTTCGAGTGATCGCCCGCTCCGCAGGAGCAACTCGTAGGCGTTGTCCAGACTTCCGGAGTCGGAAATGCCCGACTGAAGGAACGGAAAGACGTCTTCAAGACGGTCGCCCCACACCCCGGGAGTTGCACCCTTCTGGCGCGCCAGCATCCATGAGCGATTCGACTGAATCGTATTGATCTCGCCGTTGTGGGCGAGAATCCGAAATGGCTGGGCATTCTCCCAAGAGGGGAACGTGTTGGTGGAGTAGCGCTGGTGGAAGATCGCAAAACTCGTCTCGAAGTCTGGATCTCGAAGATCCCAGTAGAAATCCGCAATGTGGTCGGCGGTGAATAAGCCCTTGTAGACCACCGTGCGACTGGAGGCCGAAGGAATAGATAGGCCGGGGTTGGCGTCCCTCTCGATGCGCTTCCGAGCCAGATAGAGAACTCTCTCGAACTCCTCGCCTTCGACGTCGCCGGCGACAATCGCCTGCTCGATGAGGGGGAGTGCAGCACGGGCATGCTCGCCCAGTATCGAAGGGTCGATGGGGACCGATCGCCACAGCAGGATATGTAGCCCTTCGGCTTCGAGCGCCTCGGTGATGAGCGAGCGGGAGATTGCGGCGTCAAAGGGCGGCAGAAAGCACATCACGACACCGATCCGCTTGGAAGGGATGTCCACGTGATGGCTGCCGAGCTCTCGTTGAATCAGCCGTTGGGGCACCTGCGTGAGCAAGCCTGCTCCGTCTCCCGTGCCGTCCGCCGCCCGAGCCCCCCGGTGGTCGAGTCTGTGAAGGCACTCCACTGCCAGTCGGGCCAACCGATAGGAAGGAACGCCGTCGAGGGCAGCGATGAAGCCGACGCCGCAGGCGTCGTGCTCGATGCCAGGATCGACGAAGGGTGCCACCATCCGAAACCTTGGGCCGGGAGCGGGGCATTGTAAGTGTTGCTCAGACAACCGATGCGGTTTTGCTCATACGGCCTTCTGCGGCTCTCACGCTCCGGGTCGTTCTAGCGGGTCCAGCTCGCCCTGAGTTGTTCGATCCTTCTACCGACCACGACTGGTGGCAGCGGACGGTCTCCCAGCCGGGCCTGGCTGCTTGCTGCCTCGCTATACCAGCGGCTTGGCGATTGCCGCCCGCACTTCGTCTCGCAGATCGTTGAGCAGGTTCCTGTCTAGATCGGCGGTTGGAATCGGATCGTGGATGACGAGGCGCACCCGCCCACCTTGGATGAGCTTGCTGTGCGGTTTCCAGGCTTCGAGTGCTCCGACGATCGTGACCGGGACTACGGACATCTCGTTGTCCACTGCGATACGAAATGCCCCCTTCTTGAATGGGAGCATCTCGTGTCCTTCAGACCGGGTCCCTTCCGGGAAGATCATGAGCGAGAGCCCTTCGGCGACGACGGCAGCCACCTGCTGGTTGATGGCGCGGTGGGCGGTGGGACCGAGGCGGCGGTCGGTCTCAACCATGTGGATGGCGCGCATGGCTCCGCCCAACACCGGCACCTTGAACATTTCCTTCTTGGCGAGGAATCGAATCGAAACCGGCAGCTTCCCCATGATCACCGGTATGTCGAGGTTCGAAGTGTGGTTGCCGACGAAGACGTAGGAACCGGTGGGATCGATCCGATCGGCCCCCTCGACCGTCACTCGGGTACCGGTTACAAAGAGGAACACTCGCGCCCAAATGCGCAATACGCGCGGGACCTGACGCGTCTGGGGGCGAACCTTCAACAGCACTATTAGGTACGACCCGCAGAGGAAGGTCGCCAGGGTTTGCACCGTGACGGCAATGACGGTTCTGAGTACGGCGAGAGGGATCCGGAGCATGCCGGTAGGCTACCGGTCCGCCAGGGAGCGTTGCGTGCCCGACATCCTGCTCGAGACATCAGATCACATCGCCACGGTGACGATCAACCGGCCGAAACGAAAGAACTCGTTCACGGTCGAGATGTTCGATGAACTGGGCGATATCTTGCGAGAGGTGGCGCGGGATCCGGACGTGAGGTGCGTTGTTCTCACCGGGGCCGGGGACACGTTCTCCGCGGGGCTCGATCTGGTGGAGGCCGCCGGCCAGATGGATCGGTTGGATCGGCTGGCGTTTACGTTCGAGGCCGATCGCTCGCCGGCGATCGTCCTACAAGAGATCGACGTCCCGGTGATCGCCGCCATCAACGGCGCCGCCGCCGGATACGCCGTCGGGATGGCCATCCACGCCGACATGCGGGTCATGGCGCGCCACGCCCGACTGGTGCCGGCGACGAAACGCAATCTGTTGCCCGAGAGTGGAGATACCTGGCTGCTGCCCCGTCTGGTCGGTTGGGAGCAGGCGGCGCGGTTTTACTTCCTGGGCGAGGACATGACCGGCGAGCAAGCTCTGGCGTCGGGAGTGGTCTCCGAAATCGCCGACGATTCGGACGCCACCAAGGTGCGTGCTGCCGAGCTGGCCGCGCAGATCGCGCAGATGCCTCCTCAAGCGGTCAAGGCGGCCAAGCGCCTGATGCGCGCCGGGAGGACCGACGAGTACTCTGAGCACGTTCACCGGGCCCTCTTGCAGCTACTCCCGCTGTTCCGGACCAAGGATTTCACCGAGGCCGTGGCCGCGTTCTTCGAGAAGCGCCCGCCTCACTTCACCGGCGAATGAGGAAGATTCCCCTGGAGCGCGCCCGGCGCATCGCCCTGGGGGCTCAAGGCCTCGATGCTCCGCGCCCGGCCGGCAAGGTCGATGCACGCCACCTCCGCAAAATGTTCCGCACGATCGGGGTGCTCCAGATCGACTCGGTCAATGTTCTCGAGCGGGCTCATCACCTCACATCCTTTGCTCGCCTCGGTGTGCACGGGCAGGGGCTGCTGGGGGCGGCGATGGAAAGGCGAGAGATCTTCGAGTACTGGGGTCACGTCGCCTCCTTCCTTCCGGTCGAGACATGGCCGCTGTGGCGTCACAAGATGGAGGGGATGGAGAAATGGTCGAGGGTGCTCGAACTCGAAGAGCGAGAGCCGGGGTACATCGAGTCGGTCGAAGAGGAGGTCGCTCGACGTGGGGCGCTGGCGCCTGCGGATCTGGAGGATCCCGGTGATCGAGCCGGGTCATGGTGGGGGTGGTCGAAGGGGAAGATCGCCCTCGAATATCTATTCGCTTGCGGCAAGCTCACCGTGAGCCAGCGCCGCAACTTCACCCGCTATTACGATCTGGCCGAGCGGGTGATCCCGGCGGCGCAATTCAATGCCGAGCCGGTGCCGCGAGCCGACGCCCATCGCACACTGCTGATGATGGGGGCGAAAGCCCTCGGCATCGCCACGGTGACCGATCTGGTCGACTACTACCGGCTCCCGATCGTGGAGGCCAGGGCGGCCATCACCGAGTTGGCGGCGGAGGGCCGACTGGAGGAAGTCGACGTCGAAGGCTGGAACGAGCCGACGTATCTGCACCCCGAGGTGAGGACGCCGCGCACCGTTGAGCAGGTTCGGTTGTTGTGCCCGTTCGACAATCTCATCTTCTTCCGCGACCGGGTCGAGCGCCTCTTCGGGTTCCATTACCGGGTCGAGATCTATGTCCCCAGGCCCCAACGCCGGTTCGGGTACTACGTCCTTCCCCTTCTCGTCGGCGACCGGCTGATCGGTCGGGTGGACCTCAAGGCCGACCGAGCCAACCGAAAGCTGCTCGTTCCGGGCGCCTTCGCCGAAGATGGAGCCGCCGGCGAAGTCATGGCCCGTCAGCTCGCCGACGAGTTGCGCCTCATGGCCGATTGGCTCGGGTTGGGGGAGATAGCAGTAGGCCGCAAAGGGAATCTGGTCGACGGTTTGAAGAATGTGCTCTGACCGTCCGTGCACTGGAGTTCGGTTCCCCGGGTATCGGAATCTCTGCCGGGTTCTCAGTGACGGATACGAGAACCAGACAACGGGAGGCGCGGCTTTGACACTATCTACCCTTGCCCTTCCAGCCTTCCGAAGGGAACTGCCATGATCGATTTCCAGAACCGGGTCGCGATCGTTACCGGTGCCGGTCGCGGGCTCGGCGCCGAGCACGCCAAGCTCCTCGCATTACGCGGCGCAGCCGTGATCGTGAACGATCCGGGGGTGGCCACCGATGGGACCGAAGGAGAGCAGCGTCCGGCCGATGAGGTGGTGGCGGTGATCACGGACGCCGGTGGTGCGGCAGTCGCCGACTACGGCTCGGTTTCAGATCCAGATGCCGCGGAGGCGATGGTGGATCGAGCTGTCGAGGAATACGGCCGCATCGACATCGTGATCAACAATGCCGGAATCCTGCGTGACAAGGCCTTCCACAACCTCGAGTGGGAGAACCTCCATGCCGTATTGGACGTTCACCTCAAGGGTGCGTTCTATGTGACGAGGCCGGCCTTTCGTCTCATGCGTGAGCAGGGCTACGGCCGGATCGTCATGACTTCTTCGGCCTCGGGTCTGTTGGGAAACTTCGGTCAAGCAAACTACGGCGCGGCCAAGATGGGTCTGGTGGGCCTGACGAATGTGCTGGCCATCGAGGGCACCAAGCACGACATCAAAGTGAACGCGATCGCTCCCGTTGCCGGCACCCGCATGACGCAAGAAATACTCGGTCCGATGGCCGACAAGCTGCAGCCGGCGCTGGTGTCTCCGGTGGTGGCCTATCTGGCTTCGGAGGCGTGCGATGTGACCGGTGAGGTCTATTCGGTCGCAGGCGGCACAGTCAGCCGGATGTTCGTCGGGCTCACTCGAGGCTGGTTCAAGCACCCCGACAGGGACGGCGTACTGACGCCCGAGGAAGTGGAAGAGAATCTCAGCGCGATCCGCGACGAAGCCGATTACCTCGTCCCCGCCACCAGCCAGGAAGAGATCCAGAAGATTGCGCAGTCGCTGTTCTCGTGACGGAAGAGACGCACTAAGTTCGCGGCCATGGGATTTGGGAATCTGGCCCTCGATTGGATCAAAGGAGATCCGGACCCGGAGACGCGGGCCGAGTTGGAAGCCCTGATCGCTTCCGATGACCAGGATGAACTCGAAGCCCGCATGGGGCACTCACTCCAATTCGGGACCGCAGGGATCCGGGGAGCGGTCGGTGCCGGCTCGGCACGGATGAATCGAGCAGTGGTTATCAAGACCACGGCCGGGCTGGTGGCGTACTTGCGAAATCAAGGCAGGGGACGGGGCCCGGTGGTGCTCGGATACGACGGCCGGACGTCGAGCCGCCAATTCGCCGAGGATGCCGCCGGTGTTCTGGTGGCGGCGGGCGTGGAGGTCAGATTCTTCGAGGGCACCGTTCCTACTCCGCTGGTGTCGTTTGCCGCCCGGCAGCTGGGGGCCGAGGCCGCCATCGTCGTGACGGCGAGTCACAATCCGCCGGTCGACAACGGCTACAAGGTCTACGACGCCAACTCGGCGCAGATCATCCCTCCGGTCGATGGCGAGATCGCGACCGCGATCGATGCGGTGGGGCCGGCGAACCAGGTTCCGCGTCAAGAGGGCGTGCTTGAGGGAACATCAGATCTGGGCACGCCGCTCACAGGAATGGAAGAGCAATACATCGTCGAAATGCTTGCATTTCGTGACCCTCCACCACCGGGGCCTTCGCCTCGCATCGCATATACCGCGCTCCACGGTGTTGGCGGACCTCTGGCGCTGAGAGCGTTCGCCGCCGGCGGCCATCAATCGGTGGCGGTGGTACCCGAGCAGTTCGACCCCGACGGACGTTTTCCGACCGTGGCCTTTCCGAATCCTGAAGAGGCCGGAGCCATGGACCTGGTCGAGTCGGTGGGGAGTGTCGAAGCGGCGGGCATCGTTATCGCAAACGATCCCGATGCGGATCGGCTTGCAGTGAGTGTGCCGCACGCCGGCGGGTGGCGCCGGTTGAGCGGGAACGAGATCGGGGTGCTGCTGGCCGATTTCGTCCTGCGGCGGGTAGGCACCGGCTCTGGAGATCTGGTCATCAACAGCATCGTGTCTTCACCGATGCTTGGTGCGGTGGCGGCGGCGCATGGGGCTCGGTTCGAGCAGACCCTTACCGGGTTCAAGTGGATCGCCAACGCGGCAATGGACCTCGAGCGCGAGGGCCTCCGCTTCGTCTTCGGATACGAAGAGGCGCTCGGCTTTACGGTCGGCTCGGTCGTGCGCGACAAGGACGGAATATCGGCGGCGGTGTGGTTTGCCGATCTGGTAGCTGCCGAGGCGGAGCACGGGAGAACCGTGCTGGATCGGTTGAGCGACCTGTGGGATGAGCACGGTCTGTGGATGAGCGCCCAGCACAGCGTGCCGCGGCCCGGGAGTGACGGTGCGATGGAGCTAGCGGCGGCCATGGGTCGGCTCAGGACCGCGCTGCCCTCTGAGGTGGCGGGCCATAGGGTGATCGGTGTCACCGATTTCGCCGAGGACGCGGCCGAACGACCCCGCTGGCTCCCGGCCACGAATCTCGTCGTGCTTCATTTGGAAGGGGGTAGTCGGGTGCTGGCCAGGCCGAGCGGTACCGAGCCCAAGTTGAAGTTCTATGCCGACGTCCGGGGAGCAGGAGAATCCGGCGAGGTTGCTGCTGCGGCCACCGGTCTGGCGGAGGGTTTGGCAGCCGCCATCGGCCTTCAATGAGCTCTCTCGCCACCCTGGCGAATCGGGAGCGATCGGTGACGGTGTTCACCATCGGATTCACAGTGTTGTTCACGGTGATCGGCCTCGCTCGACATGAGGCCTTTCTCTGGGTCTATCTCCCCGCTCTGGCGGCGTCGGTGGCGATCGTCGGCTGGATCGATGGTCGATGGGGGCCGATCCCGTCGATCCAATTGTGGATGCTGTCCGCTTGGGCCGGCCTCCACCTTGCAGGCGGTCTGGCGGCCAACCCCACCGGGCAGACCGACATCCTGTACGGCATGTGGCTGATCGACGGTGTGCTCCGGTGGGACCAGATGGTTCACGGGTTCGGCATAGCCGCCGCCACCTTTACGCTCATCACCGCGGCTCGCGGTTCTGAGCGGCCGTTGTTGTGGGGCTTTGCCATCGGACAGGGTGTCGGGTTGGTCAACGAGACCGCGGAGAACGTGTTCGCCGCCTTCGTTGACAACTCCAACGTCGGTGATGCCGTCAACACTGCTTGGGATCTGGGCTGGCACCTGATCGGCGGCTCTGCCGCCGTCCTGTGGGTGGCGGTGAAGGGAATCCCCGGGTTGGGCGACTACCGGCGCCCGACGTGACTATTCCCGAAGCGACCCAGCGTGTGGTGGAAGCCGGTCGACTGCTCGGGTTCGAGGTGGACGTCCACTTCTTTCCCGAAGGTACGAAGACTTCCCAGGATGCGGCTGATGCGATCGGGTGCGAGCTCTCGGCAATCGCCAAGTCGATCGTGCTCACGCTCGACGAGTCAGAGCAGGTCGTGGTATTTGCGAGCGGGGACACCCGAATCGATCTCGACCTTCTGGCGGAGGCGGCGGGAGCAAGTGCGGCACGGCGGGCCACTCTGGACGAGGCCAGATCTGCCACCGGTTTCGCAGCCGGGGGGACACCTCCAATCGGGTATCTCGGCCCGGTTCGCATCTTCGCCGACATCGCGTTACGGCGCCACATCGATGTGTGGTCGGCAGGCGGAACCCCGACGACCGTGTTCCCGATACCGCTGCAGACTCTGATCGAACTGACCGGGGCGACGTGGGTGGAGGCAACAGAGTCCTGAGTCCAGACTCCTGACTCCTGACTCCTGACTCCAGACTCATTCCAGCGTGGTGACTCCGGCCGGATCGATCCCGACATTGATCGTCTGGCCGTCCGACACCGGCTCGGGGCTCGATACTTCGACCGACCCGCCGCCGAGAGCGACCGTCGCCACCCAGTCTGGACCCCGGTAGCGGGACGAGATCACGGTGGCGACAACCGACCCGCCGATCCTGGCGGCTCCGGGGCGAATCAAGAGAGTCGCCGTCCCTTCGGGCGCCGAGATTGGTATCTGCAGTCCGTCGACCGCGGCGACTCCGTTGGTGACCGTGGCGGTCACGATCCCGTTGTGACCGACGATCCGGGCCACGTCGACAGTACGCGGTTCGCTCCAGATCTGGGCCGGTGGGCCGGTGGCGGCAGCTTGGCCTTCGACCAGGACCGTTACCCGGTCT
>JAZGCP010000076.1:0-6850 GCA_036477035.1 Acidimicrobiia bacterium
CTGGTCGAATACGACCCCGACGCCGAGCTGAAGATCGCGGCAGCCGCGCTCTACTCGGTAACCGATGCTCCCGACGACGTGCTGCTGGCGCATGTGCGCGATCTACCGACCGAGGAACGAGAACGGCTGTTTGCGGCGTACATCGGAGACAGATCCAATCGTCGCCACCGCCCCGGGCGCGCCATGGAGAGGTCCGGCTACCGGTTCGACATACTTTGCGACTACGGAATCTTCCGCGACCTGCAGCGTCACAGAATGATGACGCTCGAGTGGCAAACACTCGGGACCAACCATGGATATGTGACGCCGGACGGCATCAGCGATGTGGGAATGGCCGATGCCTGGGACGCGGCCATGGACCGTGCCGCCGCCCACCATCGCTCCTTGGCCGAGTCGGTGGGACACCGGGTCGCTCAGTATGCGGTACCACTCGCATTCCGCGTCAGATTCTTCATGCAGATGAACGCCAGGGAAGCGTTTCATCTTCTCGAGCTCCGCACCGCCGCGGGCGGCCATGCCGGCTATCGGCGTGTTTGCCAGGAGATGCACCGCCTGATCGGTGAGGAAGCAGGCCACCACCTGATCGCCGACGCCATGAGGTATGTGGACCACAAGAGCTACGGGCTCGGACGACTCGGATCAGAGCGTCGGGCCGCCGCCAGACGCGCCGCCGCCGGAGTCGCCGATCCGACGGATTAGAGCTTGCAGCCTGCAGGCAGAACCTGACGACCTCACTCTTCACTAAGGACTAACGACTAAGGACCAAGGACTAATCACTCCCCGATGCGAGCGGGACTCGCAGCACGAGGGCCTGGTCTTCCAGTTCCCACGATGCCTCCGCTATGAGGGAGTAATCCGTGAAGTCCTGCTGGGCCGACGCCATGAAAGCCCGACGGGCGTCGCCTTCGAGCGGAGGGATACCTCGCTCCTTCACCGCCTCGGCCCGCCCCGCAAACCGCTCGAGAAAGGCGTCGACGTCGAACTCTGCCATTGGGTGCTCCTAGTGACGAATCGGGGTAAGAGTAGGCCGGGTGGTGCCTGTGGCTACGCGGCGCGGCAGTGCTACCCGACCCTCAGCTGAGCACGGATCCCGCCCCGAGCAACTCGCGAAGCTCGGCGTAGAGAGCCGTACGAGACTCGACCGTGTGCTCGGCGCCGAGCCGGACCACCGTGTCGCCGCCATCGCCACTCAAGTGCATGTACACGGGCGTGTTACCGGGATGATTGGCCAGGATTCCCTTCAGCTCGGACACCAGGTCATGGGACATCCGTACGGCCGAGATTCGCAAGCGCACGATCTTCTCCGGGCTGAGATCGGGCTCGGTGATTCGCGAGGCGATGAACTTCACGTCGTCGCCCCGTTGATCGACCCGACCTGAGACCACCAACACGGCGTCGTCACGTACGAGCGGCCCGGACTCCTGCACCGTTCGGGGGAATGCGACCACCTCCACGGATCCTTCCAGATCCTCCAGCTGGAAGAACAGCATCAGCTCCCCCTTGCGGGTGTAGCGGCGCGACACCCCACCAACCAGGCCTCCGATCGTCGCCGAGGTCTTGTCGGCCTGGTCGTACAGGCCGGGAATAGCGGTGGTCACCAGTGAGCGGAGGGTTGCACCGACGCCGAGCAGGGGGTGATCCGACACGTAGAGGCCGAGCATCTCCTTCTCGAAAGCGAGCTTGGTGCGCTGATCCCACTCCATCTCGGGAATCTCGACCGCACCCGATTGCACGGAGGGCTCGTCCGTGCCGAAGAGAGAGTATTGCCCCATGTCCTCGGCCCGGCGACGCGAGACGACAGCGTCGAGCATCTGCTCGAACACCGCTATCAGACCCTTGCGTGGGGATCCGGTGGCATCAAATGCCCCGGCCTTGATGAGCGACTCCACCGTTCTCTTGTTGAGTGCGGCCAAATCGACCCGATCCAGGAAGTCCTGAAATGAGAGGTATGGGCCGTTCTTCTTGCGCTCTTGTGTGATGAGATCCACCACACCCTCACCGACATTCCGGATGGCAGACAGGCCAAAGGGCACGGTGCCGTCTCTTGCCACGAAGTCCGACTCCGAAGAGCTCACGTCCGGAACAAGGACTTTGACTCCCATCGTCCGGCACTCATTCAGGTAGACGGCCGTGCGATCCTTGTTGCTCTTGGAGGAAGTGAGCAGAGCCGCCATGTATTCGGCGGGATGGTGCGTCTTGAGCCAGGCGGTCTGATAGGCCACCAGGGCATATCCGGTGGCATGAGCCTTGTTGAAGCCGTACCCGGCGAAGTGCGAGATCAGTTCGAAGATCTCCTTGCCCAATTGACGCGGGTGTCCTTTGCGAATGCAACCCTCGACGAACAGCTCCGATTGTTCCGCCATGACGGATGGAATCTTCTTTCCCATCGCCTTGCGCAAGCGGTCGGCGTCGACCATAGAAAAGCCGGCCATGACCTGCGCCGCCTGCAGGACTTGCTCCTGATAAACCATGATCCCGTAAGTGCTTGCCAGCACCGACTGGAGGTCGTCGTGCGGGAACTCGATCGGCGCCAGCCCGTTCTTGCGATCGGCGTACATATTGTGAGTGCCCGCACCCAGAGGTCCGGGCCGATAGAGCGAGATGAGAGCGATCAGATCGTCGAACCGGTCGGGTCGCAGATTCCGCATCAGCGCCCGCATGCCCGACCCTTCCATCTGGAATACCCCCATGGATTCGCCACGGGATAGCATGGCGTAAACCTCGGGATCGTCGAGAGGGACCGAGTCGATGTCGGGACGAACTCCGTCGGCAGCCTCTACCAGGTCGAGGGTCCTCTCGATGGTCGACAGATTACGAAGGCCGAGGAAGTCCATCTTGAGCAGGCCTAGCTGTTCGATGGCGTGCATCTCGAACTGGGTGACGATTTCGTTGTCCTCTCCCTTCTGCTGGATCGGGACGATCTCCATCAGCGGGTGCGGGGAGATCACTACCGCTGCCGCATGGATCGAGTCCTGCCGGCGCAGGCCTTCGAGACCCCGAGCGGTATCGATCACCCGAGCCGCATCCGGATCCGCCGCGTACATCTCGCGCAGCCCGGCACCGGCCGTGTGATGGTCTCGGTCGACATCGTCGGCCTCCGGTCCCGGAGGTACCAAAGCCTGCTCGAGGGTCGCTTCTCGACCCAAGATCGGAGGTGGCATCGCCTTGGCAATCTTGTCGCCGAGCCCATATGAGAGCCCGAGCACCCGGGCACTGTCCCGAATCGCCTGGCGTCCTTTGATCGTCGAGAACGTGATGACCTGAGCGACATGATCGGAGCCATACCGCTCTGCCGCGTACCGAATGACATCCCCCCGATATCGTTCGTCGAAGTCCATGTCGATGTCGGGCATTTCACGGCGTCCCAGATTTAGGAAACGCTCAAATATCAGCCCGTACTCCAGCGGATCGATGTCGGTGATTCGCAGGCAATAGGACACGATCGAGCCCCCCGCAGATCCGCGGGCCGGACCGACCCGGATCGAGCGTTCACGGGCGTACCGAATCAGATCCCAGACGATCAGGAAGTAGGCGGGGAATCCCATCTTCTCGATCACATCCAGTTCGTATTCGACCCGCTCCGTGACCTCTTCCGAGAGAGACTCTCCATATCGATACCGCGCCCCCTGGTTCACCAGGGTCCGGAGGAAGGACGCCTCGGTCTCGTCGTCGGGAACCGGAAACTGAGGCAGCAAGATGTTCCCGAAATCCATGGAGACGTCGGCGCGCTCGGCAATGAGGAGCGTGTTGTCGCATGCCTCTGGGAACTCATCATCAGGAAACAAGGCGCGCATTTCCCGAGACGACTTGACGTAGTACCCGGAGCCCTGGAACTTGAAGCGCTTCTCATCCCCCATTTGTGATCCGGTCTGGATGCAGAGCAGGGCGTCATGGGCTTCGGCCTCAGTCGCGCTCGTGTAGTGGCAGTCATTAGTGGCCAAGAGCGGGGCGCCGATCTGGCGGGAGATCGCCAGCAGGTCGGGAAGCACCCGCCGCTGTGCTTCGACCTCGTGGTCCATCACCTCGACGAAGAAGTTTTCCTTGCCGAAAATGTCCTGATACATGGCGGCCGCCTCGACGGCAGCCTCGAAGTCACGTTCGCCACTGGTGTTGCCCTCCTCGTTCGAGGCGTCCGGCGCCAGAAGCTGGGGCACGTGGCCGCCGAGGCATCCGGTGGTGGCGATGATCCCCTCGGCATACGTCTCCAACAGTTCTCTGTCCATCCGCGGCTTGTAGTAGAAGCCCTCCAGGTAGGCACGGCTCGAGAGCTTGAGCAGGTTCTGATACCCGACTTGAGAGACGGCAAGGAGGGTGATGTGGTACCTCAGGTCCTCCCGCCGCGGGGGCCGATCGAACCGCGAGCCGGGAGTCAGATATCCCTCCATGCCGATCACGGGAGTGATGCCGGCCGAGGTGGCTTGCTGGTAGAACTCGACCGCCCCGTAGAGAACACCGTGATCGGTGAGCCCGACGGCAGGCTGACCATCGGCAACCACCGCCGCAATCACGTCGCTCACACGGGCCGCCCCGTCGAGCATCGAGTATTCGGTATGAAGATGCAGGTGGGCGAACCCCCTGCTGTGATCTGAGCTGGTGGCTGGCACTCCTGCTCCAGGCGAATTACATGGGTGTGAGTCGACGATAACAGCCAAGAGCTGGGCCTGTTCGGTGGCGGTTTGGGTCAGCTCTCCGGCGAAACCAGCCGTAGCACCGCGGCCAAGTCCTCGGGAAGAGCCGACTCGATATCGATCGGTTCCCCGGTCTCCGGGTGGTCGAAGGCCAGGCGACTCGCGTGCAGGAACAGCCGATGCTCCTTGCTGGCGTCGCCGTAGGTGCGGTCTCCGGCTACCGGCAGGCCGATCGATGTCATGTGGACCCTGATCTGGTGCGTTCTCCCGGTCTGGAGCGTTACCCGCAGCAAGGCGCCGCCGTCCCACGAACGCTCCACCCGGTAATGGGTGACCGCGGGCCGCCCCTCGGCGTCGATTCGCATTCGCATTGGTCGGTGCGGGTCGCGCATGATTGGGGCATCGATAGTGCCGGTCGGCGATGTTGGCGATCCGCTGACCAAACAGAGATACTCGCGCCTCACTCGCCGCAATCTGATCGCCTCGGATAATCCCTCATAGGCCATGGCCGTCAGGGCGACCACCAGCAGACCGCTCGTGTCGCGGTCGAGCCGATGAACGATCCCCCACCTGTTCTCGACTCCGACACCACGGATCTCGGGCCATTGATGCAGCAGTCCACCGGCCAGCGTTCCCGTCTGGTGGCCGGCTCCCGGGTGTGTCACCAGGCCGGGCGGCTTTTCGATCACCGCAAGGTGCCGATCTTCGAACGCGACACCGAATGCCACCGGTTCCGGCTCCAACTCGGTGTGACGAGCCGGTATCTCACCCACGAATGCCTCGCCTTCGGTCACCCGGTACCTTGCTGCGACCGGGGTGCCATCCACTGTGACTGTGGCCTCCTCGAGGGCGTGCCGGGCGTCGGCTCGGCTGCTCCCACTCAGGTGGGCCAGCACCTTGTCTGCTCTTTCTCCGGCCCACTCGGCCGGGACGGGCCAGGTCATCGGTCGCTGAAGGCGAACCAAATAGCCAGGATCGCCCCGACGGTGATGGCGGAATCGGCCACGTTGAAGGCCGGGAAGAACGAGAAGTCGACGAAATCCACCACTCCACCATCGAGGAAGCCATCACCACGAAAGGCCCGATCGACCAGATTGCCGATCGCTCCGCCCAGAACCAGTCCGAGTGCGACGGTCTCGCCGGTGCTGTCCACCCTGACCGCCAACAGGAAGATGAACACTGCTGCCGCGATGGCGATGAGTCCGATCACGGAGCCGAAACCATCGAGCAGCGAGAACGCCGCACCCGAATTGGACACGAATCGGAGTTGAAGGAAGCCCTCCACCAAGGCGATCGGCTTCCCCGGCAGGGTGACCACCACCCACCACTTCACCAGTTGATCTGCGACGATCACCGCCGTCGCAACGGCGAGGGCGAGGCGGCGAGTCCTCAGTGGCGTGTTGCTGAGCATGTCACGCACAGCTTGGTGTGCGGCAAGGCTTCGAGCCGGGCCACCGGAATCGCCGAATCGCAATCAGCACAAATCCCGTAGGTGCCATCTTCTATCCGCGACAGGGCCTCATCCGCCTGCGCCAGGAGGTCCTTGGCATTCTGATGGAGTGACAGTTCCTTCTCGATCTCGAACGCCAGCGAACCACCCTCAGCCGTGTTGGGATCGGGGCTACGCTCGGCCGACGTCTCGCTGAGACGAAGCTCCTCCTGCTCATCTTCGATCTCTTGGATCACATTCGCCAGGCGCGTCTTTTCTTCTTCCAGCAAGATGCGAAAGCGCTTCATTGTCGATGTGGCGAGTCTCCGAGCCATCATTTCCTCCGAGAAGGCGAGCGACGATACCACGCTGATAGCGTTTATTCGGTGTGTTCCCGCCGCTGAACGTCCCCGGTGAGCGCAGCCGCGGCCTCGGCGGCTTTGACGCCTATCACCAGGACTTGCTTGCGACGAGAGGCGTAACCCGCGACTAGCGACCCGGAACGTCCCCCGACCGCCTCAGCAACCATCGCAGCAACCCGGGAGTTGGCCTGGCCGCCCTCTGCCGGAGCAACCGTTCGCACCTTGAGCGCTCCGCCATGCTCGCCCACCACTTGATCGCGGCTGGCTCCGGGCACGACCCACACGGTGACAATCACGCCGTCGGCGTGAGGCGAGAGCATGAGAGGAGGGTAGGCAATACGCCATACGCAATACGCAAGCGATAGTTCCATCTCCTCTTGCGTATTGCGGGAGGCGGCCCCAGCCGCCGACTCTTGCGTATTGCGTAAGGC
>JAZGCP010000077.1:0-3536 GCA_036477035.1 Acidimicrobiia bacterium
CGCTTTCTCGACCTGATGAGCATCGGCGTCGCTTCAGTCACCACCAACTGGCCCGACCGGATGCTTCCGCTCGTCCAGCGCACGACATCTCAGGCAAGGACCGACGGCTCGTGACGTGGATGAACGCCCTCGCTGAGGCATACCAAACGGCATGCGACCGGTACCCCGGCGACAAACTGATGCTGGTGTCCGATATCGACGGCACGATCATGGACATGCGATATCTGGTGATGTCCGTTCTACAGGCGTATGACCAGGCGCATGGCACCGGGCATTTCATTCGCCTGAAACCCTCCGACATAAGCGTGCATGAGAACCATGTCGAGCAGTTGCTGGAACGGCTGCACATACCGGCTCCCACCCGTCAGAAGGTGGTGGATTGGTATTTGGATCACCGCTGGCGAGAAGAGATGATGCTGAAATCTCACCGCCCGTTCCGTGGGGTCCTGCCGATGATCCGATGGTTCCAGCTGCAACCGAATACAACCGTCGGCTTGCTGACCGGCAGGCCGGAGAGGCTCCGTGAAACAACGCTCCGCTCATTGAACGAAGCCGGCGAACCCCACCAGGTCATCTTCGATAATGACCTTCTGCTGATGAATCCCGGAGATTGGGACCAAGACGTCGAGACCTTCAAGGTCGCAGGGCTGAAGCAATTCAGGGAGATGGGTTATCGCATTTTCGGGATGATCGACAACGAACCCCGAATACTGGAGGCGCTGGCCCGGGACGAGGACAATGCAGAGTGTCTTCTCCTCCACGCCGACACGATCTCTGAGTCCCGCAGATCACCGATGCCGACCGAGATCATTCAGGGAAAGGACTACGGGCTCACAGAACTGGTGCAGGACGAAGATGCACTCCCCCGTCATGTCCAACTGGTGTGGCACGGCGTGAACGATCCGGCCAACCTGAGGCAGTTCATCGCCTCCGGCGTGTACTGGGCCGAGATCGATGTGCGAGACGACCCATCGGGTGAGCTCATCCTCCGCCACGATTCCTTCGAGACGAACCCGGCCACACCGGACGAAGAGTGGCTGATTTACGCCGATGCCATGACTGAGCTGACTGAGAGTGGTGTCTGTATAAAACTCGATGTCAAGGGCGGAATCGACGTGCTCGATCGAATCTTGGAGTCGGTCGCCTCCCTGCAACTGACCGACGACCGCTTATGGTTCAATGCCGAGATCGAGAGCGTCGGCGAAGAAGGTTTCCACAAGATTCGTGCCTCCCATCCCGACGCGATAGTGCAATGCCCGATCGGATGGCTGGCTCCGCTGCTCGAAGCAGCACCCGATGAAGCCCACCGTATCCTCGAGCTCCTGGTCGGTTGGGGCATAAGTCGCTTCTCGGTCAACTGGGACGAGGAAATGGCACGAACGATGCACAAGAAGCTGGCGAAATGGGGCTACCAGGTCAACTTCTACGGAGTTCCCGATCTGGAGGCATTCCTGGAGGCGGTGGTGCTGCTGCCGAGTTCGGTCACCTCCGATTTCAACTTCCCACAATGGAACTACTACGGGCGCGGTTCGGGAGCGCGCGGACGGCACCTCACCGACGAAACGAGCCGGTGACCGCCGGACGACCAGCAGTCGACGAGCCGCCGGCATCGGCCACGGACGCGCTACATGAGGTCCTGACTGAGCGGGGAACTGCCATACTTCATGGCCGAACAGCCCGTCTCAGTCGACGGTGCGGGCGGCGGCCGTCAGGTTGACGAGCTTCGATGTTGCGGTCGCTAGGTCCAACATCGCCAGCCCGCAGTCGGGTCCGGCAACGAGTCGCTTGCGGTCGATGTGCAACAGGGCGTCTTGGAGGCGGGTCCGAATCTCCTCCACGGGTTCGACCCGAGTCTTGGCAATGGCGACGAGTCCCAGGATGACGGTGCTCCGTTCGAACAGCTCCAACAGACGCAGGTCGGAAGGTCGATGCGCATCTTCTATCGAGACGATGTCGACCTCTGCCTGGTCGAGTCCCCTCGCCAATTCGAAATAGGCGGTGGGGTCGGCCTTGTGCACATCTTCGTCGGGTTGATCGACGTGCCGCGGATATCCGCAGCAGAGATGGACCACCCGCTGCACCTCCGCCGGCACGCCGGCAAAACATCGCTCGAGGTCGTCGATCCCGAAGGCCAGGGCCTCCTTCGTCTTGCGAGCAAACACCGGTTCGTCGATCTGGATGTACCCGCATCCGGCATCGACCAGCGCCCGAATCTCTCCATTGAGGACATCGGCGAGGTCGTGATTGAGGCGCCTGGCATCCCCGTAGTGCTCGTCGACAACGGTGTCGGCGATGGTCATCGGGCCGGGGAGTGTGATCTTGATCGGTCGCGGCGAGTACGACTGTGCAATCTGGTAGTCGTGTGGAAGGAACCTGCCCCCGGCACGGATCCGGTCAACGATCGTCGGCACCTCACTCTCCCACGCCCCGGCTCGAATCTCTCTTCGCTGGAGGTGCTCGAAGTCCACGCCGCGTAGATGGCGGAGGTGATAGAAGATGTAGTGCTCTCTCCGCATCTCTCCATCGGTCGGCACATCGATCCCGGCGTCGACCTGAGCCATCACCGCATCCCGGGTGGCGAGCGTGAATCGGGCCTCGATTTCCCGGTCGGTGAAATAGAAGGCATCGGCGCCCCCGCGGCGCCGACTCCCGAACGGATCGCGGACCGGCAACGATTCAGGCCTGGGGAAGGAGCCGATGGTCGTGGTGAGAACTCCAGACATGGTGTTACTCCCCGTGGCCAATCAACAGGTGCCGTTCAACCAGCATCGGCTGATCAGATGAAGGACGGAAGCCGAGAGCTGCCGGGTGTCACGACCACAGCAGCGATTTCTCGGACTCCGGATCGAAGAACTGCACCTTGCTCAGGTCGAACACGAGGTCGACGTTGTCCCCGACCCTCGCTCCCTTGGTCTTGTCGACCAGAACACGCAGCTGGACGTCGCCGATCATCACACCGAGCAGGTCCTCCCGGCCCAGTGGTTCCACCACCTCGATCGATGCCGAGAGCGTCAGGCCTTCGGACGGAAGCGCCGTATCGTCGGCCAAATACACATCCTCCGGTCGTACGCCCATGATGACCTCGCCCTTGGCGACAGCAGCCTTCTCCGCCCTCTCCCGCGGGAGCGCAAGGTCGATCGCCTGGCTCTTGGCACGAAACCCGCCGTCCGAACTCACGATCTCTACGTCGAAGAAGTTCATCGGAGGGTTTCCCACGAAGCCGGCGACAAAGAGCGTCTTGGGGTGGTCATAGAGATCCTCAGGAAGATCGTATGCCTGGAGAACGCCCTCCGACATCACCGCGATCTTGTCGGCCATCGTCATGGCCTCCACCTGGTCATGGGTCACGTAGATGGAGGTGATGCCCATGTCTTGCTGGAGTCGTTTGATCTCTCCCCGCATCGTCAGCCGAAGACGAGCATCGAGATTCGAGAGAGGCTCATCGAACAGGAGGACCTGCGGCTCCTTCACCAGTGCGCGCCCCAGCGATACTCGCTGCTGCTGCCCACCCGAGAGCTGAGCGATCTTACGATCCA
>JAZGCP010000078.1:0-5693 GCA_036477035.1 Acidimicrobiia bacterium
TCGTGATCTGGCTGGCGGGAAGTTTCGGCCTGCGGGTGTACGCCACGCAGTTCATCGAGTCGGACTCGGCGTACAGCTACTTCGGGACGCCTCTTGTGATATTGCTGTGGATATACATGACCGCTGTGGCGCTCCTCGTGGGCGCCGAGCTCAACGCCGAGATCGAAAAGATGTGGCCCAGTCCCGACAGTCCTTATCGCTCCCAAGACACGTCCTCGGCAGCGGCCCAGGGTTACGGAGACCAGCCCGACCCCGGAGACTCAACCTGACGGCGCCGGGGGCACTGATCTGACCATGACCAATGCCAGCTTCGGTCCCAAGGAGGGAGGAGCTGCTGGCTGGCTTGCGTAACGTCTTGTTTCCCTTCAAGGAAGCAAGGCCGGCTGAGGTATTCGAAGCGACCACGGCTGCTGGCGTGACGATGGTGCTGCTCTTGGCGCTGGGCTCAGTCGGAGGTGTCGTGGCCATGCGGCTATTGCGCCGCGGTCGTAGCGAGACCGAGGCACAGAGCGAAGCTGAGTACGAGTTCGACATCGACCGATGCATGATCGCCCGGTATGGGCACCGAGGCGACTGGCCTCCGACCTATTCGACCTGGATCGACCCCCCTCCCGCAACACCGATTGATAGCCGGTCGAGCGGGCACAAGTACTGGTCCCACTGCCCTCAGCCAGCGTGATGTCACATGACCGCTGAACAGGTGTACAACGACGGGAGCTTTCAGGAAGTTCTCAGCCTCCACCGGCCACGCCCACGCCTCGTCTCCTCGGGCTCAGCGAGGCTCTGAAGCTCGCGCGCGCACTAGGTGCTGGGACTAAACGCGCTTGCGATTGGCACCTCGCTGGGCACCTCAGGAGCTCGCGTGGATCACCGGACGGTGTAGCGACGCGACTGGGAAGCGCCCGAATTCCAGGTCCTAGGCCTAGCGCGCCCGCCAGGTGAGGAGCCTAGAGGGAGTGGCACCTCGCAGACCGTCAGAGGCTCGAAGTTGCTCAGATCATCTGGCCTCTGATAAGAAGAACCTCAGGGGCGGAGCGGGACGGACGAGACAGTGATGTCGACGTCGGAGTAGCCGGTGCTGGCCAGCAGCAATTCGAGCGACCTGATCGCAGTGTCGGGGTCGACTCTCGGACCTTGGACGATCTCTCGAATCGGCAGCCTGCCGCCTGGGTCGGTTCCCATCTCCAGACTGACGTATGGCACCGCCACACCGCCGCTCGGTCGAAATCGAACACCTTCCAGTTCACCGTCCGGAACGACGTAGACGGCGCGCCACTCCTGCTCCTCGGACCAGGCAGGGTCCTTGAAACTGAACGCGAACCCCACGAGCTCACCTATCGCAGAGAACACACGGGCCCGCGATTCCGTCAAGTCTGAGCCGATGGGATCGACCGTGGCGAACAGCGCGAGCATCGCGTCGGCCGCGTCACGGAGGAACCGCAGCTGAGTAGCTTCGTCGTAGATCACCCGGTTGAAGAATCGCTCGGGCTGCGGGTATGGAGAGGGCGGCCGGACGAGGCCCGCAGCGTCAAATCCAATGGCGTACCGGCCGCCGGACGATCCGTAGCCTCGCCACTGGCTTAGAAGGTCACCGTTGACGCTAAACGACGCCGAGTAGAAGTCCGGATAGCCGGCCCACTGGGCTGACGTCCTTCGTTCGATCTCGTCGATGAGTTCTAGCTGGGCGGGCACCTTGGCCTGCGCCCTCGCTTCGGCGAGGACGTCGCGCATCAGCTTCCACGCGTGAGTCAGTTCCTTCGCGTCGTTCACGAAACGCAGGTTTGTCGCCCAGAGGGATCGGGACGAGCATATGCCGATGAGTCCGGTCACGTTCGTGTAGTGGTAGAGGAGATCAGGTGTATCGCCTTGGAGCCGATCCCACTCTGCAAGCGCATCGGAGACGCTGCCCGTCAGGGCTGCCTCCAGGGGATCGTCGGCACCGGGTTCACGCGGCATGCTCTTGATCGTAACGGGCTTGGCTCTTCCCTCTCAGGTGCCTGACCGTCCAGGCTCGTACGGTCTGGCGAAGCAGCGCTGAGCTCAAGCGGCCAGTCATCAGCGAGGTCAGCGTCTGGTGACATTGGCTGCATGCTGGGGGACGACACGGCGAGTTCATCCGCGATAACCGAAGTTACCCCCTGGTCAGTCAGCAGTCGGTCGATGATCGGTCGGTTCTGCTAGCCAACGCTCCAGGTCCCTGTGCCGCCAACCAAGACGTAGATGGTGAGGCCGATCACAACGATCGGGATGATCGGGGCGTTGGGCTGCAGAGGAAACACGCTGGGGTCGTCCACCACGATATGTACGTAGGTCGCTCCGAGCATCATCAACAAGACCACGGCCGCAGCCGGTCGGGTCCCGACGCCGAGGATCAACAGGGTGCCCACCGTGAGTTCGACGACCGGAAGCAGCCAGAAGGTGAGGTTGTAGAACGGCAACCGCGCCAAACGGAGTTGTCCCGACCAGGCTGCACGCAGCATGGGCACCGTGAACTTCATGATCCCCGTCATCAGGATCAGAGCGCCGATGAAGATCCGCGTCGTTCCTAGTGCTTCGTCCATCCCAGCTCCGAACTCGGCTTGAGCTGTAAGGCAAGGCTACCCGCCGGACTCGATCCGAAGCGACGTCAACGGCCCCTCAGCACCGCGCTCCCTACTTCACCACCACCGACGATCCAGGACCTCCATGGTGGTCGCGAAAAACCGGGGTGCGCGCACGCGCATGCGCGAGGGCACTGCTCCGACCGCTTAGCACCCCCTCTGGCACCTCGGACCGCAATGACCGGCTCGCGGTGCCGTCGATGCGGGCCTCTCCGGCATCGGCACAGCCGGAACGCACTAGGTCGGGAGCCTGGTGGGGATTGGGGGTCGTCTAGGATTGATGAGGTGGACCTCGATCAGCTCCTTGCGGATCGCTTCGGCTCCGGGCGGCCCGATATCAGCTTCAAAGACGTCTCGTCGGTGGCCGAAGGCATGCTCGAGCACCGGAGCTGCCGGAGTTTCGATCCGAGACCTGTGGAAGCGTCGTTGGTTGAAGTCGTGCTCGCGGCCGCGCTTTCGTCGCCGTCGAAGTCTGATCTTCAGCAGACCACGGTGCTCTGGCTCGTTGATCCGGAGCTGAGATCCTCGGTGCTCGCGCTGTTGCCGGCGACCGACTACGACTGGGTACACGCCGCCGCCGAAGCGTTTGTCTTCTGCGCCGACAACCGCCGGCTCCGCCGCGCCGCAGCTCGACTCGGTCGACCGTTCCCGAACAACAATCTCGACCAGTTCATGAACGTCGCGGTCGATACCGGCATCGTGCTCGGTGCGGCGATCACCGCCGCTTCGTCGTTCGGTCTCGGGACTTGCCCGCTGTCCGAGCTGAGAGATCGGGCCGGAGAGCTCATCGAGCTGCTTGAACTCCCTGCGGGTGTCATTCCCATCGCCGGCTTAGTGCTCGGCTGGCCCGATGACACAGCCCGGCCTATTACCCAACGGCTGCCCTTTGATGTACGGGTTCACAGAAACACCTA
Organism: Acidimicrobiia bacterium; assembly: GCA_036477035.1. Lineage (GTDB taxonomy): Bacteria > Actinomycetota > Acidimicrobiia > Spongiisociales > UBA11373 > JACZWZ01. The sequence continues at coordinate 3,515 of JAZGCP010000078.1, forward strand.
CACCGATGCGAGCTTTGATGCCACATCGGACACCTATGAAGCAGAGAGAGATCGTGCCGAGGGCCGTCCCGACGACCAGCAGAGAGACGTTGATGTGTTCGGTGTAGTCCGTCCCTACGGCTGGGCCGAGGATCGAACACGCCAGTACTCGGTACCTCGACGGGCGGACTGGGCCGACCACGTCCGACGACAAGGATTCGGGCTCGACTGACCAGCCCAGCCTGAAAAAACGCATGCGCGCCGACGCACGCGCGAGAGCGCTTCCCAACCCTGCTTCTGGCACCTCGGCGGGCACCTCGGACCTTGATGACCGGCTCGCGGTGCCGTCGCTCCGGCCCGCAACGGTCCGGACGTACCAGGTCAGAAACCTAGTGGGGGGTACCACGCAGACCCTCAGAAGCTCAAAGTTGCCACGGCTGACCTCTGGTAAGCAAGACCCTGGTGAGGTGACACTGGGGGACCCGAGGAGGGCGGCTGGGGGTACCTCCCGCGGAGGCGCTTGACGGTGTAACCCTCGACTTACTGTCGGTCGGTGTGCTGCCCCGACGAGAATGGGCGTATCGGCGAGGAGCACGAATGCGGAACGGCCTCGAACGGGACGGGCGCGATGTCTTCTTGGACGTGCTTCGTGTCGCCGCCGTTTTGATCGTTGTTGCCGGGCATTGGGTGACGACGGCCGTGATCTGGGAAGAGGGACAGATCGCCGGCGAGAACGCCCTGTCGGTGATTCCGCAGTCCCATCTGGCGACATGGCTGCTGCAGGTGATGCCGCTGCTCTTCTTCGTGGGGGGCTTCGCCAATGCACGGTCGCTGGCCCACCACAGCGGGAAGTACCTGGCGTATTTGCGTACCCGATTGATGCGGCTGCTGGCGCCGACGGTTGCATTCATGGCCGTATGGCTGGTGGTGGGGATCGTCGCGGAGGCTCTGCCCTTGCCCGAGCCGAACGTCGTCGAGCGCGCCGCCGACGTCGCCGCTTTGCCGTTGTGGTTCCTCGGCCTGTACGTGATCGTGGTGGCTTTGGCCCCGCCGCTGCGGCGGCTTCACGAACACCTCGGGTGGTGGGTGCCCATCTTCTTCATCGTCGGCGCAGCCGCTGTCGATGTGCTGGTGCATGGACTCGGCTACGACGCCATCGGCGTTGCCAACTACGCCTTGGTGTGGCTGCTTCCGCATCAGCTCGGGTTCTTCTACGCCGACGGGCAACTGGAGCGGGTGTCGCGGAGGGTCGTTGGGACATTGGCTGCGGCCGGCTTGTTGGGGCTGGTGGTTGCGGTCACGGTCGGTGGATACCCGGTGAGCATGATCGGAGTTCCGGGCGAGAATCGCTGGAACACAGACCCTCCGAGCCTCCCGCTCGTCGCCTTGACAATGTGGCTCATCGGCCTGGCCCTTCTCGCCCAGCCGGGGATCCGGTCGTGGGCACTCCGCAGGCGCCGGTTGGTCAAGCGCCTCAACGGCATCACCCTCACCTTGTATCTGTGGCATGTCAGCGCCCTCGCCATCGCCGCGGCGGTCGTCTATCCGCTCGGATTCCCCCGCGCGGACACTGGGTCGGCCCTGTGGTGGGCGACCCGTCCCCTATGGCTAGCGGCGTTGGTCCCGGTTCTGCTGCTCCTCGTGTACGGGTTTCGCAGATTCGAGGTGCATCGGGTGCCGCAGTTCATCCCCCGTTTCGCCGATCACCGAGCGCGACACGTCGCTGCCGGCATTGGAGTTGTGTCGCTGGCCTTGGGGATCTTGGGCTTCAGTGTCACCGGGTTCGATCACGTGGCGACCGAGTTCGGGGGAAGCGTGCTTGTGTTTTCGATGAACCCTCTCCAGAGCGTGTTGCACGTTGCCGTCGGTCTCGGGGTGCTGTGGGCGGCTTATCGTCCCGTATCCGTCGTACCCGGGGCCACGGCCGCCTCGTTGCTCTACCTGCTGCTCGGGGTCGCTGGCTGGTCCACCGGCATCACCCTGTTCGCCATGAACCCGGCCACCGCCAGACTGCACACGGTGGTGGGATCGCTGGGACTTGGCCTGTTGACCCTGGCCGTCGCCAGCGACCGGACACACTCCCCGCGCCCTTCACCAATGGGGACTACGGACCAGCCCTAGCTCGAGCCGATAGGCGCCGACGGGACCACCGTGACGGTCGTGAGCGATGTGAGCAACCGCTCCATGGAGCCCCGCTCGA
>JAZGCP010000079.1:0-4573 GCA_036477035.1 Acidimicrobiia bacterium
CGGCGAACGGCACCACGCCAGCCGATGCGATGGCGATGATCGTTGCGACCGAGGTTGCGTGCGCTCGATGCTGATCGAGGCCCAGCCAGAGCACGAGCCCCGGCACCATGATGATGCCGCCGCCGACCCCGAAGAGACCGCCGATAAAGCCGGCAACGAGTCCGAGGCTGACGGCTTTGGGGGCGGCGGACACGGGCCGATCCTAGGTCCCCCGCCTTTGGTGCTCGGTAGGGTGCCGCCGATGGATATCGCACTCAGCCCGACCAGCCTCGGAGTCGGAGCCGCAGACCTGGCAGATCTGACCGTCGAGGCGGAGACTTTGGGCTACTCGGCTGCCTGGCTGGCAGAGGTAGCGGGTCCGGAGGTCTTTGCACTGGCCGGAGCGATCGCCGTCCGCACGCACCGAATGGCGCTGGGGGTGGCGGTGGTGCCCGCCGCCACACGGTCACCGTCACTACTCGCAATGGGAGCGGCCACGGTGTCCGATCTTCTCGGAGGCCGGTCGTTTTCGCTCGGAATCGGCGCTTCCTCAGAGGTCATCGTACGTTCCTGGCACGATCAGAAATTCCATCCGCCCCTGGCGCGAGTGGAGGACTCGGTCCTGGCCACCAGGGCTCTTCTGCAGGGGGAGCGTGGCTACACGGGTGACACGGTCTCAATCGACCGTTTCCGGCTGGCCCAATCGGCCCTCGGGCCGGTGACGCTCTACTTAGGAGCGTTGGGACCCGCCATGTTGCGGCTGGCGGGGGCAGTCGGCGACGGGGTGTGCCTCAACCTCATGACGGCCGCTGCCGTGCCACTGCAACTCGACCAGATCCGGCTTGGAGCCGAGGCTGCCTCCCGGGAACTTCCGGCCGAATTCGGTGTGATGGCCCGGTTCCATGTCGTCGTCACGGACGACGTGGCATCGGGGCGATCGATGATTCGGGCGGGGTTTAGCCCTTACTTTGCGCAGCCGGTATACAACCGATTCCTCGCTTGGATGGGCTACACCGATGAGGCGCGGGCAATCGCAGCCGCGTTCGAGCAGGGCGATAGGAACGGCGTCGCCGCAGCCTTCCACGATGAGATCGTCGATGGCATCGCCCTCATAGGATCTCCCGACCACATCCGGGATCGGCTCGAGCAATACGCCACTGCTGGAATTGGGGTTGCAGCTCTCAGTTTCCACGCTCCAGATTCGGCGGCCGTTGCCGAGGCGATCCGCCTGATGGCTCCCGGAACCTGATCAATCCCGGAGCTGCGGCAGCACCTCGCTCCCGAGCAACCTGATCGTGGCTTCCTGGTCGAGTGAAGCAATCTGGAAAGTCACGATGTCCGCCTGCAACTCGTCTACCAAGGGGCGGTAGATCCCGACCAAGGCTTCGGTATCGGAGACGATGGGGTACCTGCCCAAAACCTCGTCTCGGGTCAGTTCGTCGGCGCGCTCTCGCAGCGTTTGCGGATCCACCGCCTCCAGTCTTCCCGGTGCCCGTAGGCCTCGCCACGATCTGAGCGCTTCCCAGGCATCGTCCTCGTCGACGGCATGGAGAGACCAGCGGGTGGCGAGGATCCTGGGGGCGGGGCGTCCAGCCGCAGCTGCTGCGATCCGCCCCGGTTCGATGACCCTTTCGAAAGTCTCGGCTGGGACCTTTACGCTCGTGATGATTCCCTGGGCGAGTTCGGCGGCGAGCGCCGCCGATTTGGGGCCTCCGGCAGCCATCCAGATCGGTACCTCTCCGATGGGTGGGCTGTAGAGTCTGGCGCGGTCGGTCCGGTAATACTCTCCCTCGAAGGTCAGCTTCTCGCCGTCGAGCAGTCGACGCATGATCTGCAGAGCTTCCCGCATCCGTGCCGCTCTTTCTGCATATCTTGGGAAAGCATATCCAAGGGGACCCTCGTTGATGTTTTCGCCCGTTCCTACGCCCAGGTCGAAGCGACCTTCGGATAAGCGGTCGAGGGTGGCGGCTGCCTGCGCAACGACCGCCGGGTGATACCGGAACAGGGGAGTGGTGACGCCAGTAGTGATCCGGATCCGCTCGGTGGCCTGCGCCATCGCTCCGATGGTGGAGAACGCAAAGCCCGCGGCCGAACTGTCGTCGACCCACGGGTGGAAGTGTTCGGACACGACGACTCCGTCGAATCCAACGTCTTCGGCGAGCACGGCGTGCTCGACCAGCGTCTCGGGTTGCCACTGTTCGTGGCCACAGAAGTAATAGAAGTCGGTCACGTGTGCTTGCGTCCCCGGTAGCGGACACCCATCTTCGCGTACCCACCTCTCGACAGGCGAAGTCAGATCGGTGGGCGTGCGTCACTGTGCGCCCGTGACAGGAATGGGAAAAGAGAAGGGAGTTCCTGTAGTGGGAAAGCTGGCAAAAGTACGCCGCCGAGGCTTACGGGACGTTTCGCCCTCTGCGGCGCCCCACTCGCGTTCGGTCGCGGTGAGGGCCCCTGCAGGGGCCCTCACGTGGCGAGTTCGCCTGTAAGCCGGATTCTGTATCGACCCGAGGGTCGATGGCGACCATCTATCTGGGCCCGCCGTTGCCGATCGGGCTCGTGCGGCCTACCCGGGATGAAACGGGCGGACCGCCCTATCCCTGCTTGGCCTTGCTCCCGGTGGGGTTTGCCGAGCCGCTGCGATCACCCGCAGCGCTGGTGGTCTCTTACACCACCGTTTCACCCTTGCCTGTGCCCTGAGGCCATCGGCGGTCTGTTCTCTGTTGCACTGTCCGTCGGGTTTCCCCGCCTGGGCGTTACCCAGCACCGCGTCCTGTGGAGTCCGGACTTTCCTCGATGCCGAAGCACCGCGGTCGCCCGGCGAACTCCGGTTCAGGATGCGGGCCTGGTGGCACCCTGTCAAGTCTGGATGCGAATCCCGGCGAAGATGCCCCGACGCAGCCGCTCATTCGGTGCGACTGTGCGCCAGCAGACCACCGAGCGTGCCCATCATCAGGGCGATGATCCCGCCGGCGCCCAAGGTGGCGATTGATGGGTCGCGAGCGGCGGCGAGTGAGATGCCGCCCACGACCGCGAAAAGCAACAGGGCGGCCAGGCCACCGTGCAGCTCATGGTCGCGTTCTCCGATACGGGCGGCGGCATAGCCGGCCGCGAACTGGGCGACGACCCCCACCAGGATCAGGGCTACCTGGCCGGCTGCGGTCGAAGTGTCCCATCCGACCGTCAGGAAAGGGATGGCGCCGATGACGCCCAAGCCAAGACCGAGGATGGCTCCCATCAGGACGGCACCCACACTCGGCATGTTGGAGTCCTAGGAGGCCTCGAGGTGCTCTTCGAGCGAGGCGACCCATCCCATCGGGAGATCCCAGTGTCGGCCGCCCTGCACCATCAGCCTGAGATACGGCTTCTCGGGTTGGAGGTCGGCGTCCGCGTCGGCAGAACTCACATGAGTCACGACATCGTGGCGGCGTCCTTGACGATCCATCGCTTGCGTCGTGGTGCGGACCCGGCCCTCAGCGGCCTCCTGCTCGTCGATAGCAGCGAGCTGGCTGTCGGGAACGGAGAAGATCGCCCCCCACACCGTGTTGCCCGGCACCGGCCTGACGTTGGGGAGCCCACCGGATCCGTTGAGGATCGTGAACTCCATCTTCCATTCCGGGAGGTGGGCGATGAACTCGAAGGTGGCTCCGGGCGCGATGGTCTCGATGCGTTTCGGATCGATGTTCGCGTTGTAAGCGAAGTAGAACACGTCGACTCCGGTGGCGGGGACCTGGGATTGTACCCGGCCCTCAGCGTCGGTAGGCCAGTTTCCGCCCGGTCCGACGCCAAAACTCCCTTTTTCTGAGCAACTCGATTCTCACGGGAACCTCAGACGCCCTTCACATCGTCATAACGACCAGCCGGTAGATATAGGGAGATATGACTACCACCAACGCGCCTGTCGAAACGCTGCTGCTCGAATTCGATGAGCGGCCTTGGGCCGCGTACGCATCGTGTCGGAATACTGACCCCGATCTCTTCTTTCCGGGAGCGGAGGGAACGACCGAGGCGGGGGTGCGAATCTGCCGCGGTTGCGCCGTCCTCGCTGAGTGCCGTGACTGGGCCCTGAGCACCAGGGTGAGGTATGGGGTATGGGGCGCGCTGACTGAGAGAGAGCGTCGCCGGCTGCTGCGTAGGAGCGCATAGGGAGTGTGCCTGCCCGGCCGGACTTCGCCGCCGATGGCGGCGAACAGACACTGGTCCGGCCTCCTCCACCAGGTGGGGCCCCAACCCCACCGGCGGCCGTCGGGTGAAGAAGTCACCAGTCTCCAGTCACCAGCCAGACTCGCAGACCCAGGTCCGAGATCTCGACCGTGGGATGAAGTTGATTGGGTAGGCGCGTCGATTGGACCGAGCGAAACAGCGTACGGATCTGATGTCTCGACCGTGAGAAAGTACCGAGCCTGTTGGACGCGTAGTCACCTCGAGCCCAACGCCGCCTAGATCTGTGATCTGTCATCTGTCATCTGGCATCCGTCTGCCACAATGGGCCCATGGTCAAAGAACCGGTGAAGGCGGGTCGAGCAAACCCGCGTGACTTCCTCGAGATTGATGCGTTGCTCTCAGATGAGGAGCGCTTGCTGCGCGACACGGTGCG
>JAZGCP010000008.1:0-2303 GCA_036477035.1 Acidimicrobiia bacterium
GGGGTTGGTCGTGGCCGAGGGTTCGGGCCAGCCAGACGCCGGTGGCGGCGAGCATCACCGGATCGAGCCCGGTGTAGATGCCCATCCGGCCCAGCAACGCCACGACGTCCTCCGAAGCGATATTGCCACCGGCGCCCGGGGAGAAGGGGCTGCCGCCAAATCCGCCGACGGCGGTGTCGAGAGTGCGCGCCCCGGCGTCGAGAGCAGCCACGGCATTGGCGTATCCGGCGTTGCGGGTGTTGTGAAAGTGGCATCGAATCGGGGTATCCGGCGCGGCCTCGCTCACGGCTTCGACCACTTGCCGGACCGATTGGGGGTCGGCAACCCCAATGGTGTCTCCGAGTGCTATCTCATGAGTGCCCGCCTTCGCCAATGAGGCCGCGATTCCGGCTACCCGGTCCGGCGGCACTTCGCCTTCGATGGGATCGCCGAAGGCGACAGAGATCGTCACCGAGGTTCTCTTCCCGGCTGCGTTGGCTCGCTGCACGAGCCGACCGGCTTCGACGTTGCGGTCGGAGGCCGAAGCCCCGGTGTTGTTCACCGAATAGCCATCGCTGGCGTAGGCGACACAGTTGATCTCGTCGAGATCAGATTGCAGGGCGCGTTCGAGCCCGCGTTCGTTGAGTACGAGTCCGATCGAAGAGAATGCTCGCGTAGACAGTTCTGCGCAGATTTCCTCCGCACCCGCCATCTGAGGGACCTTTTCTGGATGGGCGAACGAAACGGTTTCGATTCGAGTAGCTCCGGCTTCTTCGAGTCGTCGGATCAGCTCGATCCGGGTTTCGATCGTCAGTACCTGCTCTTCGCTCTGCAGGCCATCACGCGGTCCGACTTCGACGACCTGGATCAGAGATTGCCTCGCTTGTCCTGCTCCCGCTCGATCGCCTCGAACAGCGCTTTGAAGTTGCCCTTGCCGAACCCGGTGGCCCCGCGCCGCTCGATGAACTCGAGAAACACGGTGGGTCGGTCTTGCAGCATCTGGCTGAAGATCTGTAGGAGGTAACCGCCCTCGTCCTGATCGAGCAGCAGCTGGAGCTCTTCGACTCGACCGCGATCTACATCGATGTCCGGCATCCGTTGCCACACATCTTTGTAATAGGAGTCGGGGACCGCCAGTGTTCGCAGGCCGCGAGCGTGGGTGTGGCCCACCGTCTCCAACAGGTTCTGGGTGTGCATCGCGATGTGCTGCACCCCGGGCCCGCCGTAGAACTGCAGGTACTCGTCGATCTGAGACTTCTTGAGACCTTTGGCCGGCTCGTTGATGGGGAGCTTGAAGATCCCGGTGCCGTCCCACATCACCTTCGACATGAGAGCGGTGTACTTGGTGGAGATGGCATCGTCGTCGAAGTGCTTGAGCAGGGTGAAGCCGAATACCCGCTCGTACCACTCCACCCAATAATTCATCTTGCCGAGTTCGACGTTGGCGACGACGTGATCGATGAATTCGAGCCCGGTCGGCACCGCCACCGAGTCCTCTCTCCTCTCGAAACCGGGCATGTCGCCTTCGAGTTGAACGAAGGAGTGAATCGTGTCGCCGTACGCCTGCACCGCTGAGATGACCGCCCGACCGTGCTCGTCTTCCAGGACATGCGGGTCGACGGCTGCTTCGGCGCCGCGTTCGACGGCTACCTCGAACGCGTTTTTGGCATCCGGCACAGCAATGGCAACGTCTTTGACCCCCGGGCCGTGCCGGCGCACATGATCGACGACGGGGTGGTCCGGCCCCATGGCGCCGGTGACGATGAACCGGATGTCGCCCTGCTGGAGCATGTATGAGGCGGTATCACGGGTGCCGGTTTCGGGACCCCGGTACCCGACGATGCCGAACCCGAGCTGCGAACGGAAAAACTGGGCCGTCTGGAAGGCATTGCCGACCCACCATTCGAGATGGGAGAAGCCGATGAGCGGGAAGTCGTCCTTCTCCGCCATCTCCTTCGCTCTGTGGAGGACGTCCTGATCGGTCATTGCATTGCCCCTCGTCGCGTTGTCGTCTTCATTGTCGCGTGTCGGAAGCCGTTAGGTATTAGGTATTAGGCATTAGGCATTAGGCAAGATTGCAGATCTGGAAGCGATGTCTGTGTTCTTCCCCTCTGACCTTCTGACCTTCTTCCCTTCTACTCTCGGGCCGGTGACCACTCTCGAGATCTCACTTCCCGACGCCCGGCGAACCGCCCTGAGCGGACTCATCGACTATGCAGGGTTGTTTCCTCCGGCCTCGCTGGACATGGCGGCGGCTGTGGAGGGATATCGCGCGGCCCGGGCATCATCCGAATCCTGGATGGTCGATCGCTTCATCTGCCCAA
>JAZGCP010000080.1:0-7412 GCA_036477035.1 Acidimicrobiia bacterium
GTCGGCACCGAATTGCTGCTCGGACAGATCGTCAACTCGAATGCGACGGACATCGGTTCGCGGCTGGCTCTGGCAGGTCTCGATCATTATCACCAGTCCGTGGTGGGTGACAACTTGGAGCGGGTAGCGACCGCGATTCGTCACGCCGTCGGCCGATCCGATGCGGTCATCATCACGGGGGGAATCGGCCCCACACAGGACGACATCACCCGTGAATCGATCTGTGCGGCGGCCGGCGTCGAGATGGAGTTCTCGGAAGCCTATGCCGAACGGCTACGGGGCTGGTGGGCACGGCGCGACCGCCCGATGCCGGAGACGAACCTTCGGCAGGCGGAGTACCCGGCCGGAGCAGACCTGATCGACAACCCCAAGGGCACCGCCCCCGGGCTGCGCCTTCGGATCGGCGAGGCCTGGGTATTCGCATTACCGGGAGTACCGCAGGAGATGCTCCCGATGGTCGATGAGGATGTGATCCCCTTCCTGCTGGAGGCGTCCGATCGAGCCGGTTCAGCCATCGAGAGCGTCGTGCTGCGCACTTACGGCGAATCCGAGAGCCGAATCGCCGAAATCCTGGACGATCTCTTCGAGAGTTCAGTAAATCCGACGATGGCATTCCTGGCGAGTGCTGCGGAGATCAAGGTTCGTCTGACTGCGCGTGCTGCCACGGCTGAGGCAGCGCGAGAGATGATCGTCCCGCTCGAGCACCAAGTGAGGGCCAGGCTGGGGCGACTGGTGTTCGCATCCGGGATGGAACCGGTGGAGTCCATGGTTCTGGCTGCGGCTGCGGAACACGGCTGGACCATTGGGACCGCCGAGTCTGCCACCGGAGGTCTGGTGGCGGCAAGGCTCACCGCGGTTCCGGGTGCTTCTGCGACTTACCGGGGTTCGGTGGTCGCGTACTCGACCGAACTAAAACACGAGTTGCTCGACGTGGGCAGTGCGATCGTGCAGGACCAAGGTGTCGTGAGCGAACAGACGGCGATTGCAATGGCCGAAGGGGGTGCGGTCAGGCTCGGAGTGGACGTGTGCCTAGCGGTGACCGGTTCGGCGGGACCGGACCCACAGGAACAGGAGGTAGGGACGATGATCTTTGCGGTCCGCACCCCCGATGCCGTGAGGGCGAGGACGCTGCGACTGCCGGGAGACAGGGAGCGGATCCGGACCTATGCCTCAACGGCGGGGTTGCATATGCTGCGGCTCGCCCTCGCTGGAGAGTGGTGGCACTGAGGCGACTGTTCGTCGCCGCGGCTCTGACTGACGAGGTGCGCCACGCTCTGGCCTCGAGACTCGAAGGCGCCGCGGTTCCCGGCCGCAGGGTCGATCCGGCGAATTGGCATCTGACGCTGCGATTCATCGGGGAGGTCGGGGAGCTCGAAGCGGATCGTTTGGCCGGTTCTCTCGATCAGGCCGACCTGGGTGATCGCTTTTGGGTCCGATGGGGCCGTCTGGGAGCATTTCCGCGCCCAACGAAGGCGACGGTGCTGTGGCTTGGTCCACAGGAAGGGTCCGTAGAGCTGATCGGGCTCGCTTCTCGGGTTGAGGCGGCAGTTCTGGCAGCGGGAGTAAGTGCCGACGATCGGCCGTTTCGTCCCCACCTCACTCTGAGTCGAATCCGGCCGCCGCAGGATATCGTCGATCTCATCGAAGGGGTCCAGCCGATGGGGGTGAGAATGTCGGTGGAGCGGGTCCTGCTGATGGAGAGCCATCTCGGACGAGGGGGAGCCACATACTCGCCGGTCGAATCCTTCGAACTCGATTAGGAGGACGCGCCGTTAGGGGCGGACTCGGTGGCCTGGGGTTGGGGCCCCGGGTCACATCGTGATGAGCCGTATGGCGAAGAGCCATGGGCAGGGAGGACGCGCCGTTGGGGGCGGACTCGGTGGCCTGGGGTTGGGGCCCCGGGTCACATCGTGATGAGCCGTATGGCGAAGAGCCATGGGCAGGGAGGACGCGTCGTTAGGGGCGGACTCGGTGGCCTGGGGTTGGGGCCCCGGGTTACATCGTGATGAGCCGTATGGCGAAGAGCCATGGATAGCCATCGCAGGCGGGGCTTGTCCGAGCTCCTCGGCAGAGAGTCGATCGGTTGCTTGGTACCGAACAGATGTTCGACTAGCCTTTCGTTGTCCGGAGAGATAACATCCGTGTAATTCAGGTCACAGTGTGACCAGCGGCATGAGCAGCGGATTGTGTCACTGTCGGGCCGTACGTTTGGGGCAGAACGAATATCAGTCATCGAAAAGGAGCATCCGTGGAGCGCGACAAGTCACTCGAGTCACTCGACATGGCGCTGACGCAGATCGAGCGTCAGTTCGGCAAGGGCGCAATCATGAGGCTCGGTACCGACAACGTGGTGCAGATTGGGGCCATCCCAACCGGCGCACTGTCATTGGACCTGGCACTCGGCATCGGTGGAGTCCCGCGGGGGCGGATTGTTGAGATCTTTGGTCCCGAGAGCAGCGGCAAGACCACGCTCGGCCTTCACATCATTGCCGAAGCACAGCGAAATGGAGGGTTGGCGGCCTTTATCGACGCCGAGCATGCGCTGGATCCCGTCTACGCCAAGGCGCTGGGTGTGGATATCGATGAACTGCTCATCTCACAGCCCGACACCGGCGAGCAAGCTCTCGAGATCACCGACATGCTCATCCGATCCGGAGCCCTCGATGTGGTGGTGATCGACTCGGTAGCAGCGCTGGTGCCGCGCGCCGAGATTGAAGGAGAGATGGGAGACACTCACATCGGTCTCCAGGCACGCCTGATGTCGCAAGCTCTTCGCAAACTTGCCGGATCGATCAATCGATCCCAGACGACGGCGATCTTCATCAATCAGCTCAGGGAAAAGATCGGAGTGATGTTCGGGAGTCCGGAGGTGACCCCCGGCGGGCGTGCTCTCAAGTTCTATTCGAGCACCCGCATCGATATCCGGCGGATCGAGACCATCAAGGACGGCCAAGAAGCAATCGGAAATCGGGTGCGGGCCAAGATCGTCAAGAACAAGGTGGCGGCGCCTTTTCGTCTTGCAGAATTCGACATCATGTTCGGTGAGGGCATCTCTCGCGAAGGTAGTTTGCTGGACGTTGCTGTCGAGTACGACGTCGTGCGCAAGAGTGGTGCCTGGTACACCTACGAGGACGACCAACTCGGCCAGGGACGCGAGAACTCCAAGCAATTCCTGCGGGAGAACCCGGAAATCGCGATGCAGCTGCAGGCACAGGTCCTCGACATCGTCGGCCTGGCGGGTGATCAGGCCGACGAGGGGGCGGACGGGTCACCGGCTGAAGAAGAGAGCGCCGCGGTCGTTCCCGAGAAGCTGGAGCCGGTCAAGACGTCCAAGTCGGCCGGTGCCGAGCAGTCGGATGTCAAACCCAAGGCGGTCAAGGGTGGGTCGAAGGGCCGCGGAACGATTGAGAAGGTGGAGACCCTCGACAAGGTCAAGTGAGCCTTTCGGGCGTCATTACACGGGTCGCGGTACGATGTCGGTCAACGCGCACAACAAAACGCTGAAACTAGACGACGTACTGATCTGAGTCTGAAAAACTGAGCGACCTCATCGAGAGATGTGACCGACCGGATGCGAAGAAGTCGCCGCGGTCGGTGTGCGCGTCGAGCCACGGGCTCGGCGCGTTCGTATTTGAGAGACTCGCCGAGAGGAGCAATGCCGATGATCACCGCTCTCGTTGCCACAGGTGCCGGTATTGCGGCGCTCCTCGCCGGGCTGTATTTCGGGGCGCGTCGTCAGCGGAGTCTTTCGGGGCGTGCCGGCGATACCGCCGACCAGCTGCTGCGGGAAGCCCGCGCCGAGGCACAGCACCTGCTGGACCGTTCCGAAGGGGAGGCGCGAGCGCTGGCCGATACCTATCGGGAACGTGAAGAAGACACCCTGCAGCACTCTCGGGTAGAGCTCGGTGCCACCCATGATCGCCTCGATCAACGGGAGGGCACCCTGGAACAACGGGCGGCCAACCTGGCGAAGCGCGAATCTCATCTGATTGATCGTGAGCGGGAGGTGACGGAGACGCGCCGCCAGGCGGAAGAGCTCAAGGAGGAGGCAGAGCGTGAGCTCTCAGCGCTGGCTGGAGTCGACGCTGGGGCTGCCAAAGAAGAACTGATGCAGCGAGTCGAGGACGAGGCGCGACGCGACGCCATGGTCCTCATGAGAGACATGGAACTCAAGGCGAGAGAAGAAGCCGAAAGGCGGGCTCGCAGGATCTTGACCACGACGGTGCAGCGTCTTGCGTCGAACGTCGTCGCCGAGACCACGGTTTCTGTCGTGGAGCTGCCCAGCGACGAAATGAAGGGTCGGATCATCGGTCGCGATGGGCGCAACATTCGAGCCTTCGAGGCGACGACCGGGGTCAACATCATCGTCGACGACACTCCCGAGGCCGTTGCTCTCTCCACCTTCGACCCGGTTCGGCGGGAAGTAGCTCGTCGCGCCCTCGAACGGTTGGTGGAGGACGGCCGCATCCATCCGGCAAGCATCGAAGACGCATATGAGAAGGCGTTTGCCGAGGTGGAGCAGAGCGTGCGCGATGCCGGCGATTGGGCGACACTCGAGGTGGGGTTGAGTCGGGTTCACCCGGAGCTGATCAACCTGCTGGGCCGACTGAAGTACCGCATGTCGTACGGACAGAATGTGCTGCATCACCTGATCGAGTCGGCGAAGATCGCAAACATGCTGGCCGCAGAGCTCGGAGCCGATGCGGAGGAGGCTCGCCGTGCGGCGTTCCTGCACGACATCGGCAAGGCAGTGAGTCACGAACTCGATGGCTCCCACGCCCTGGTCGGTGCCGAGATAGCTCGCAGATTCGGTGAGGATCCGGCGATCGTGCATGGCATCGAGGCACATCACAATGAAGTCGAACCGCGGACCCTGACTGCGGTGATTGTTCAGGCGGCCGATGCGGTCTCTGCTGCTCGCCCTGGGGCGCGGCGCGAGGCAGTGGAATCCTATGTGCGCCGTTTGGAGTCGCTCGAGGAGATCGCGATGTCGTTCGCCGGGGTGAATCGGGTCTACGCCATGCAAGCGGGCCGAGAAGTGCGCGTGGTGGTGGACCCGGGCGAGGTCGATGATCTAGGTGCCCACGACGTGGCTCGCCGGATCTCGAGACGCTTCGAAGACGACCTCCAGTATCCGGGCCAGATTCAGGTGACGGTCATTCGCGAGCTGCGGGCGACCGACTACGCCCGATGACCGACCTCGGCCTGCCGACGGTGCGTGAGCGGCGAATCCCGACCCGGGTCGGGCGGCGCTATATGGTCCGGACCTTCGGGTGCCAGATGAACGAGCACGACTCAGAGCGGATCTCCGGCCTCTTCGAGGAAGACGGGATGGTGCGCGCCGACGACCTGGCAGGGGCCGACGTGGTGCTACTGAACACATGCTGCATCCGTGAGAATGCGGACAATCGCCTGTACGGGAACCTGGGCCAGCTGAAGGCTCTCAAAGAGGAAAATCCGGGGATGCGGATCATGGTTTCGGGTTGTCTTGCCCAAAAGGACCGAGAGACGGTGCGTTCGAAGGCCCCTTGGGTCGACGTGGTCTTCGGCACCCACAACCTGCATCGAGCGATCACGCTGCTCGATCACGCCGAAGAGTGGGGTCCGGTGACCGAAGTGTGGGACGAGACGGTGTCGGTCGACGATATGCCGTCGATGCTTCCCACCCATCGGGAGACACCCCATAGCGCCTGGGTCACGATCACGATCGGATGTAACAACGGGTGCACGTTCTGCATCGTGCCGTTGGTACGTGGCCGCGAGATATCGCGACGGCCTGGCGACATCGCACGAGAGGTCGGGGAACTTGCCGCCGAAGGGGTGGTCGAGGTGACATTGCTCGGCCAGAACGTGGACTCGTACGGTCGAGATCTAGCCATCGATGGGCGGCGGCGTCCGATCTTTGCCGAGCTTCTCCGAACCGTCGGCACCATCGAGGGGATCGAACGGATTCGGTTCACCAGCCCCCACCCCAAGGACATCAAGGAAGACGTGATTGTGGCGATGGCGGAGACGCCCGCTGTGTGCGAACAACTTCACCTACCGCTGCAAAGCGGCAGTGCATCGGTGTTGCGAGCGATGCATCGCGGTTACACGCCGGAGCGGTTTCTCGACAAACTTCGTATGGCGGAGTCGATCATTCCCGAGTTGGCGACATCGACCGATGTAATCGTCGGGTTTCCGGGTGAGTCCGAGACCGATTTTCAGGGGACGCTCGACACGATGGCGGAAGCCCGGTTCGACACCGCATTCATGTTCATCTACTCGTCTCGTCCGGGCACACCGGCGGCCGCGATGGACAATCACATAGATCGGGCAGTCGCATCCGAGCGTTTTGATCGGTTGGTGGCGTTGCAACGCGAGATCACTCTCGAAAAGAACACCGCCCTGATCGGTACCGAGGTGTCGCTCCTGGCAGAGGGGCCGTCGCGTAAGGACCCCAGAATGGCGACCGGCCGGACACGAGGCAACAAGATCGTCCACGTTCCGGGTGAGTACGAACCGGGTACCTTCTTTGGCGCTGTGGTCGAGTCGGCGGCACCGAGTCACCTGATGGGAAAGGCCGCTTCCTGAGCGTCGTCGCGGCCCTGCTGGGTCCGACTGCTTCCGGCAAGAGCGCGGTGGCGATGATCGTGGCGGAGGCGACGGGTGCCGAGATCGTTTCCGTGGACTCAATGCAGGTGTATCGCCGGATGGATCTGGGTACCGCCAAGCCGACGGCGGAAGATCGCTCACGCGTCGCCCACCACATGATCGACGTGGTGGATGCTGCAGATGGATACTCGGTGGCGGAATTTCGGATCGAAGCAAAGCAGACCATGTCCTCCCAGGATGGACCGCTGCTCATTACGGGAGGGAGTGGTCTCCACTTCAGATCTCTGGTTGATCCGCTGGATTTTCCTCCGACCGATCAGGGGGTGAGGGCCAGCCTCGAGTCGCAAAACATCGAAGAAGTGTGTGCACGGCTTCTGGAGGCCGATGGCGACGCCGGGCTGCACGTCGATCTGGCGAATCCTCGGCGGGTTGTGAGGGCGGTCGAGATTCTTTGCCTGACCGGCGCCACACCCAGCCAGCGTGCGCAGACTTCGCGTGCGCAGGCAGTGCGTGATTACCAGGCTGAGGTACCGCTGGTGGCAGTCGGCTTGGATCCGGGCGAAAACCTGTCCGGACGCATAGAGGCGCGATTCGACGGGATGCTGTCCGCCGGTCTTATCGAGGAGGTAGAGCAACTTGTCGGGGTGTGGGGTGTGACGGCGTCACAGGCCGTCGGTTATCGGGAAATGAGCAGGGTTGTGGCCGGCGAGTGGTCGGTGGAGCACGGCCGCAGCAGAGCGTTAGACGCCACGACGGCGCTGGCCCGGCGCCAACGTACCTACTTCCGACGTGATCCCCGAATCAAGTGGATGGACTGG
>JAZGCP010000081.1:0-5792 GCA_036477035.1 Acidimicrobiia bacterium
AAATTCCGCGATGAACTGGAAGGCTCGGGCACCTACGAACGGGGCACGCTGGCGATGGCAAATGCCGGACCAAACACCAACGGCAGCCAGTTCTTCATCATGCACCGTGACTACGGGCTTCCCCACAACTACACCATCTTCGGGAAGGTCACCGATGGGTTGGACATCGTCGACGCCATCGCCGCCCTCGACACCGACCCTGGCGACCGCCCGGCCGAAGCCCCCTCGATCAAGTCGATCACCCTGACCGGGGTCTAGACCTCAGCTTGCAGGCGACAGCTTGCAGATCTCAGCATTCAGATCTCAGATCTCAGATCTCAGAAGGAGATGGGATCCTCTGATGTCTGATGTCTGATGTCTGATGTCTGATGTCTGATGTCAGCAGCAAGCTGCACGCTCAGAGATACTGACCCGGGACCTCGCTGCCGGTTGCGCGGTGCTGGGCTTCGATTGCCTTGGTCCGCATCTCCTGGAGTTGGTTGGCAGCAGCGGCCTGCTGACTCCACAAGGACGCCTGGATACCGGCGAACAGCCCTTCCAGCCATCCTACGAGTTGAGCCTGAACCAGCCTGAGCTCTGACTCGGTCGCCGTCTCCTTCTCGACCGGACCGAACATATCGGACAGTTCCTGTCGGAGATCGTCACTGAGAATCTCCTGCATCTCCTCGAGCGAGTTCTCGTGGATCTCGATGAGGCGCAGCCGCCCCGCCTCATCGAGCGGGCTCTGGCGTATCTCGTCGAGCATGGCGCGGGTCATCGATGCGATGCGCATCAGCTTGGGAGCCTGAACGAACGACGACGAGCTCTCCTCCTCTTCGACGAGTTCGGGCTCTATCTGTTCTTGGGTGGGGTCCTCAGTCATACCCCTGACATTACGAGAACCCGGGGTCGTATCCCTACCTCACCCTGATCGATAGACAGGTGAGGCCGCCGTCGGCCCTGGCAAACTCCGACACGTCGGTGGTCGCTACCGCGAACCCGCTGTCGATTATGAGCTCGGCAGTCTGCCGATGGTGCTCGGCAACCAGGATTCCTCCGTCGGCGAGTCGGACCACGTTGGCGGCCTCTGGATCGTCCCCCTGAACTTCGAGCACCTCGAAGCCATCGAACACGTCCCGGTCACAAGCGTCCCGGTGCCAGAGAAGGGTCTGGTCATCGAGTGCGCTCAAACCTGATTTGAGATGCAACACCCGCGTCACCGGGACTGAGGTGACCGACATTCCCGCCGGCTCGGCGATGGCGGCTAGAGCGTGAATCCCCTCGACATTCGTGCGCTCGCTACGGCCGACGAAGATTGACGAACCCATCTTGAGAACGTCGCCTCCATCGATCATGGCGGGCTCCTGCACCCGGTGCAATGGAAACCGGCCGGTCAGAGCTTCCGCAACCGTCTCCACCTCGCCACGGCGCGAAGGGTGCCCCGGCCTGGTGATCAGGACCCGATTGCCGACGACCACCGCCGTGTCCTCGATGAAGGACGAGTCGGCCTGGTCGTCATCGACCGATACCGCCACCACCTCATAGCCGCCCTTCTCCAGTGCCGCGACGTACTGAGCGTGCTGTGCCGCGGCGAGCTCCGGATTCAGTGGCGGATCCGGATTGCGGGCGGTGACACACTGCGCAAACGCCGCAGGGACGCCGCGAACGAAGGCGACCGCCTGCACCGTCTCAGTCGCCGGTACCGACGAGATAATCGTCGGCGGCGTCAGACCACTCCATCGTGATCACCCCGCGGGCCGCTGCCGCCCGAGAGAACTGAAGGAAACCGCGATAACCGAATTCCCTCTCGCTGAAGCCGGGCTCGATCTTGCGGATCGCATCCTTGATCCCGGACAATTGAACCGAGCCGCCTTTGGCGGCAGAAACCACCTTCAACAGCAAATCAAACCCCGCCTCCTCGTGACCACCGCGCTGCTTGAAGGTCACCTCGGGATCGCCCCGGGCCGGGCCCTCAGTCAGTTCGATGATTCCCTGGGAAGCCAGGTTGCGTAACAGCTCCCCGAAGGCTCGGAAACCGTAATCGGCCTCGCTAAACGTCGGATTCTTGCGGATGATCGCCCGCTTCAGGCGGGAAGCCAGCACGACACCATCGCCGGAGCGCTGCAAGCCCGACAGCGTCTGGGTCACCAACTGCTCCAGCGAAGCGATGTCGCCGGAGGGAGCTTCATCGGTTGGTGCGTCCTTCGACTTGCGGCGACGCTTCTGGGGGATCTCGACGCCGTCGAGCGACTCGTAGAACAGAAACTCATCACAAGCCGCCGGGAGCAGCTTCGATGTGCTGTCGCGTAGCCCGATCCCGACGACCCGCTTGTTGAGTTCGCGCAACTTGTGCACCAATGGAGTGAAGTCGCTGTCCCCGGTAGCGATGACGAAGGTAGTGATGTAGTCGCGCTCAAACGCCATTTCGAGAGCATCGACGGCCATCTTGATGTCGGCGGCGTTCTTGCGCGGCCCGTGAATCCTCTGGGGGATCTCGATCATCTCGACGTGGTGCTCGGAGAGCATTCCGCGGAACTCCTCAAAGAGGTTCCAGTCTCCGTATGCCCGGCGCGAGATGACCCGGCCCCGTTCTGCCAAGGCGTCTGCTACTGGACGCAGATCGAACTTGAGGCCGCCCAGATCCTCACGAGCTCCGATGGCAAGGTTCTCGAAATCGAGAAACAGGGCAATCCGATCCTCCGGTTCTTCCATGTCAGTCTCCCTCCCGTGGGGCCATATACCACTCGTCGAACTCGCTACACCTGCCGTCGCGGAACACCAGCTGGAACAGGTTCCAGTACCGCTGGCCGTTGCTGTATCTGGTCCAACCGGTAGCAATCGCTCGATCGCCTTCCACCAACCAGGGCGAGTACTCCGCCTCCCACGAATCGGGCGGATCGGTACCGCGCTGCCAGCTCACGACGACCTCCTCACGTCCTTCGACCGGCTCGTCACCCGGGTGATACCGATAGCTGATGTCTTCGGTGAACAGATCACCGATGAGCCCACCGTCGTATGTGCGCCACGCTTCCAGATAGCGATCGAGCCAATCCTGCACAATCCCGACGGTGAGGTTCGCCATGAAGAGAGGTTACTGCGGTGGCCCTCGGGGCAACCAGCCATCCGCGCGCTCGCCAGTATCCAGTACCACACCTGATCTTGAGTGACGAGGCCGACGCGCCGACCCGACCATAGGCATCGCACCGTCGAGTACCCAGTACCAACCAGGACGCGCCCACGGCACTGGTTACTGGCTACTGGCTACTGGCTACCGGCTCCGTTTCCGGTCTGCCCACTCCAGGAACCGGTCGCGCTCCCAGGTGTTGGCTACTCGCTCGCGGTCTACCCAGCCGCGACGGGCCTGCCGGACTCCCCAGCGGACATTGCCCAGTTCCGCGGCGTCGTGGGAGTCGGTGCTGATGACGAACACGACGTCACGGTCCCGCGCCCGACGCAGGATCTGGGAAGGAGCGTCGAGTCGATGGAGATGACAGTTGATCTCGATCCCACAACCGGTCTCCTCTGCGGCATTGAGGACGGCATCGACGTCGAGTTCGATTCCGGGACGTTTCCCGAGATAACGGCCGGTCAGGTGCCCGATGACGTTTACCCCCGGGTTGCGCATCGCCGCGATGACCCGTTCTGTTTGTTCGGCAACCGGCAGATCGAAATAGGAGTGGACACTGGCCACGCCCCAGTCGAACCCGGCCAGGAAATCGGGGTCGTAGTCGATCGAACCGTCTCGCCCGATATTGAGTTCTGCACCGTGAAGCACCCTCATCTTGCGGTTGCGCTTCCGGATCTCGGAGATCCGTGACCGCTGCTCGAGCATTTCGTCGCGAGAGGCTCCATTGATTGCGAGATCCTCGGCGTGATCGGTGATTGCCAGATAGGTGTATCCGCGCTTCTTGGCGGATTCCACCATGCTGTCGAGATCCTCACGACCGTCGCCGCTGAGCGACGTGTGGACGTGGAGATCGCCGAGCAGGTCCTCTTCTGAGACGAAATCGGGCAATTCCCCTGCAAGCGCCGCTTCGATTTCGCCGGTGTCCTCACGCATCTCGGGAGGGATCCACGGCAATCCGAACGCGGCATACACCTCCTCCTCGGTCTCGGAGGCGATGATCCGGTCCGATTCGGCCTCCGTCAGAGCGTATTCGTTGAGGATCCAACCGCGGTCGATGGCCATCTGTCGCAGCCTGATGTTGTGGGCTTTCGATCCGGTGAAGTACATCTGAGCCGCGCCGTATTGATGCGGCCGCACCACCCGAACGTCGATCTGCAGGCCTGCGGCCGTGACCACTGAAGTCTTGCGGGGGCCGGACCCCACGACATCGCGCACCAGGGGAAGATCGATCAGAGCCTTCATGACGGCGTCGGCGTCACCGGAACTGGCCACGATCACATCGACGTCGCCAATGGTTTCGCGGAACCTGCGCAGACTCCCCATCGGTGCAACCTTCACCACCCCGGGCACCCCGGCCAGCGCGGCGGTGATTTCGCGTCCCACCCGCATCGCGTCGTTGATCGGGGTGCGGCGCTCCTTGCCCGTCTCCCCGAGCCGCTCCAGCGACCTGGCAATGTTCTCCTCCGTCTTCTCACCCATGCCGGGAAGCTCACGTAACTCCTCACGGGAGATGGCACTCCGCAGCGCGTCGACGGAGGCCACCCCCAACTCATCACGCAGCAAGACCGCGGTCTTGGGGCCCACGCCGGGGACCCTGGTCATTTCGACGAACTCCGGAGGGAACTGGGCACGCAACTCTTCGAGACGTTCGATCCGCCCATCGTCGACCAGGCTCCGGATCTTGGCGGCCGTGCTCTTACCCACGCCGCGCAGGCCGGTGAGGTCCGTCGCCGACATAGCACCAACCGGCTCGGGATGTCCTTCCACGGCTCGAGCGGCCGTTTCGTATGCCCGTACCCGAAAAGCGTTGCTACTGCCCTCGGCGAGGGTCGTCAGCCGAGCCAACTCGTAGAGGTGCGATGCCACTTCGCTGTTAGAAACCACACCCGCAGGATACGAAGACGAAGATCACCTGGTGAAACGAACTCTCGTCGTGATCGTTGCCGCGGCAATCCTCGCCGTGTTACAGATGACGCGACCCGACCAACCGGGATCCGGAAGCGATTGCGAACTCGTCACTGCCGGCGTCTTCCGACAGCCCGGTAACGCCTCGACAGCAGTCGTGTTGCTCCTTGCCGGTGTGGTCCTCTTTTACAGCACACAGATATCTCGTCGCAGGATGGGAGCCGGGATGGCCGTCGCCGGAACTGCATCGGCGTTCGCTCACACCACGCTGCATCCCTGGGCGTTGGCGGCCGATGGCGTAGCCGCCGTCATCGCCATCGTGCTCGGTGTACTGGCCCTGAGAGGTGCGACTATTCGGCCGCGGCTGATGATCGCAGCCGTGATTCTCGGCAGCGCCGCCATCACCCTCTGGGTCTTGTCACGCAGCGGACGACCGTTATGTGATCCCGACGCAATGTTCACCGGACACGCCGGGTGGCACGTATTGATAGCGCTGGCTGCAATGGTGGCCGCAGCATCACTCGTCGATCGCACAAGCCCGGCAGAGGAATCATCTCGCTCTACGCTGGACGCCCACCATGGCCCGTCGTGAATACGTCAGCTTCCTCGGTGAACGCCGCCGGGACATCACTTTCACCAACCGCCCACGAGATCCTGGGGGTTGGGTGCTCCTCATCGTGGCCATCGCCGCTATCGCCATCTCCGTCTGGTGGTTCGGGTTCCGTGAAGTCGACCGGGTCGTCGCCGGCGAACGGGTCCTCAACGAGACGACGATCCCCAC
>JAZGCP010000082.1:0-4743 GCA_036477035.1 Acidimicrobiia bacterium
GTCCTCGGGCAGCGGTTCCTCGCCAAATACGTCGAGGCCGGCGCCGATCAAGCCACCAGACCTCAGCACCTCAATCAACGCCGACTCATCTACCACCGACCCGCGCCCTACGTTGATGAAGAACCCCCCGGCAAGAGCGCCCAGCTCTTCCGCACCGACCACGCCTGCCGTCTCGGGCGTGCCCGGTAGCGTCACGATCACCGCATCGGATCGTCGAAAGACCCCGAGTGTCTCGTCGGGTCGGAACACTTCATCGGCGAAACCCGAGTAGCCGGCGACCGACCGCTTGGTGCCGAGGACGTGCATGCCGAAGGCCTTGGCACGCTGCGCCACGGCCTCTCCGATCACACCCAGGCCGAGCACCCCGAGAGTCATTCCCGATAGGTCAACAACGGGCGGCCACTCCCACACCCGTTTGGTCTGGTTACGGACCGCCGCTCCGATGCCTCGGGTCAGGCCCAGCAGAAGTCCGAAGGCGTGCTCGGAGACCTGCACATCGTGGATGCCGACCGCAGAGGTGAGCACAATGCCTGAGTCGCGCAACGCATCGAGCGAAAACTGGTCGGTTCCTGCCGACACCGATTGGATCCAGCGCAGGCCGGGAACCAACCACTCGTCGTTCCACTGGAACGCCACGAGTACTTCTATCCCACTGAGAGCCGCGCCCACCTCATCCAGCGGGGGTGTAGCAACTTCGATGACACCGTCGACGGCAGATAGCGCCTCGACGAACCCAGAACCCGCCACCGGTGCCAGAACGATCCGGAGCTCCTCAGACATGCAGGGGACCGTAGCCCGGCATGCCTCGATGCGAAGCGCCACTCGACAACCAGGTGATCAGATCAGGGAATCGGAGAGGCCTCCCCGGGTGCCCGGAACAGGTCGAACACGTCACCAACACCTTCGCCCAGCGCTCCAAACGCCCACCACAGGATGATTCCCAAACCGAGCAACACACTGGCCGTGCGAATCCGCCGCAACAAATACATCTGTTCGTCGTCTGGGCTGGGGTAGGTGGAGGGTGCCGTCGAGTACACCCGGACCGCCGGGTCGAACGAACCGACCTGGGTGTCGGGAAATACCGACGGAAGTTCGCGGTCGGGCCGGCCGACGGGCTGCGCCACTAGTCCGGTTCGAGCGCTGAGAGCCGGCCGCGGTGATGCCAGCTTGGCAAGCCTCTCGACGGCCGCTATCGGCGAGGGAACATTCCTACCGAACTCCCCGACTCTTGCTCGCATCCGTTCCAGTCGACTCGCATCGACTTGAAGCGGCGTGAGCCTCTGTGAAAACGGATTGGCCCGAGGTCCGGACGGTTCGATGAGTTCCACCGCGATCTCCGGGTCTGTGAGGTCGACGGTGATAGCCGCATCGAGCCACGCCTGTGTCTCCTCATCATCGAGACCGACCGCATCGGCCAGGAGAGCTATCTGATCCGGATTGGGGACGGCTTCGCCGCGCTCCCATCTGCCGAGGTCGACGGCCGGGATGCCGGAACGGTCCGCCAAACGCGTCCGAGTGAGGCCCAGCGCCCGTCGCCGCTCCCGCAGCGTCCGGGCCAGCTCCGTGCTGCTGGCTGCCATGACTCGGAGAGTACTCGGATCGAACACATTCTGTGGCAGAGAATATGCCTCGACTCCGCCGCGGCCTGCCTCGGGCGAGGCCCAACACCCTCCCTCATCCGAACGACCGGCGGGGGCAGCCGCTGATCACCACCTCACTAGCCTGCGCGATGGAGGCGTCCGGGCGCCTGGTGGGCTCCCCGGTCTTCAAAACCGGTGCAGGGTTACTTTGTGGCTCTGAGGGTTCGATTCCTTGCGCCTCCGCGTGAGCGGCGCTTTGCGCCGCAGTCGGGAGTCGGGAGTCGGGAGCCTGCAAGCTGCCCAAGCAATCCGCCTACGGTTGCGGTCACATGAGCCACCCAACTACGTCACCTCTCCGCCGGCTGTGGCGGTACGCCACCGCACATCGCGGTCGGATTGCCCGTGCCACCACCTGGTCGATCCTCAACAAGACATTCGATATCGCTCCCCCGATCCTCATCGGAGCGGCGGTGGACATCGTCGTACGCCAGGAGGACTCGGTGCTGGCGTCGTTCGGCGTCGAGGATCCCCGCACCCAGGTGGTCGTCCTGGCCGTCGTCACCTTTGCGATCTGGGCCTTCGAGTCTCTGTTCGAGTACCTGCACCACCTCGAATGGCGCAACCTCGCTCAGGCGATGCAACACGATCTGCGCATCGACGCCTACTCCCACATGCAAGGCCTCGAGATGAAGTTTTTCGAAGATCGCAGCACCGGCGACCTCATGGCCGTCCTCAACGACGACGTGAACCAGTTGGAAAGGTTCCTCGACAACGGTGCCAACGAAATCCTCCAAGTCCTCACCACGGTGCTGCTCATCGGATTCATCTTCTTCTACCTGGCTCCGGGTATCGCCTGGTTGGCGTTTCTCCCGATCCCGGTGATCCTGTGGGGATCGTTCCTGTTCCAGCGGACACTCGAGCCGCGCTACGCCGCGGTACGAGAGCAAGCGGCGATGGTCAACTCCGAACTGTCGAACAACCTCGGCGGCATCGCCACCATCAAATCGTTTGCAGCCGAGCATCACGAGGTGGAGCGAATCTCATCCGAGAGCAAGGCGTACCAGGAGGCAAACCGTCGAGCGATCGTCCTGTCGAGCGCCTTCTCTCCACTGATCCGCATCGTGATCCTGGTCGGATTCACCGCCACCCTGGTGTGGGGGGCGTTTAGGGCCATCGACGGTGGCTTGGCGGTGGGGGCCTACAGCGTGATGGTCTTTCTGACGCAGCGTCTCCTGTGGCCGCTGACTCGACTCGGCGAGACCTTCGATCTCTACCAACGGGCGATGGCATCCACCAACCGGATTCTCGACGTCCTGGACACCACCGCCACCATCCAGGATGGTGAACGGGATCTCGAGTTGGTCGATGGATCCGTCACATTCGACAACGTCGGGTTCGCCTATCGGAAGGGGTACCCGGTTCTCCATGGAATCTCGATGGAGATGGAGACCGGAAAGACCACAGCCTTCGTCGGCGCCACCGGGTCCGGAAAGACCACCGTCATAAAACTGCTGCTTCGTTTTTATGACGTGGACGAAGGGTCAATCAGGCTCGACGGCCACGACATTCGCCATCTCCACCTCCATTCGTTGCGCACCTCAATCGGGTTGGTCTCCCAAGACGTGTTCTTGTTCCACGGCACGGTCGCCGAAAACATCGCATACGGAAGGCCGGAGGCGACGCCGGCAGAGATCCGCCAGGCCGCCGAGATCGCCGAGGCACACGAATTCATCACGGGCCTCCCGGAGGGCTACGAGACGATCGTCGGAGAACGAGGCCAGAAGCTCTCGGGGGGCCAGCGCCAGCGTGTTTCAATCGCCCGCGCAGTACTGGTGGATCCTCCGATCCTCGTCCTCGACGAAGCAACATCGTCGGTCGACAACGAGACCGAAGCAGCCATCCAGCGTTCACTGGAGCGGATCTCGCGAGACCGCACCACCCTGGTGATCGCCCATCGCCTGAGCACGATCCGCCACGCCGATCAGATCTACGTCATCGACCAGGGCCGCATCGCCGAGTCGGGAGCCCATGACGACTTGGTCGCAATCCCGGGTGGGATCTACAAGGGACTGTGGGATGTGCAGACCGGAGAGGCCGTCGCGCATTAGGCGTTAGAAAGAGGCTGGTCTGCCCAATACCCAACACCTAATACCTAATGTCTCCTCATGTCTTCGCGCCACGTCGGTAGAGATCGCCAGCGCCTCACCGCCACCGTCACCGATATCGATGTCGAGCGCCAGAAGGCACTACTGGTCGCCGTCGTCGACGATCAGGCGGCGGCTGCCGACATCGAAGACTCACTCGCCGAGATGGAGCGGCTGGTCGACACCGCGGGCTCCGATGTCGTCGAAGTCGCGACGCAGCGCAGGCCACACCCCGACCCGGCTACCTATCTCGGCAAGGGCAAAGCAAAAGAGTTGGCCGGACTGGGAAAAGCGCTCGATATCGACCTACTCGTCGTCGATGGGGAGCTGAGCCCCGTCCAGCAGCGCAATCTGCAGCAGATCTTCAACGTGGATGTCGTAGACCGCGTCGCCCTCATCCTCGACATCTTCGCCCTCCATGCCACCAGCCGGGCCGGCATGGCTCAGGTGGAATTGGCAATGTCGCGTTACCGGCTTCCCCGGCTACGAGGCAAGGGCATCGAAATGAGTCGACTCAAGAAAGGCATTGGTGCCCGAGGTCCGGGCGAGACCCAACTCGAGACCGACCGCCGTCGGGTCCTACGGCGGATTTCGCAACTCGAGCAAGAACTCGAGGACCTGTCCACCGTTCGAGATACCCAGCGCAAGGCGAGAAAGCGATCAGAGGCGCCATCGGCCGCCATCGTCGGGTACACCAACGCCGGCAAGTCGAGTCTGCTCAACGCTCTCACCGGTTCTGATGTGCTGGTCGAGGATCGACTCTTCTCCACATTGGATGCCACCGTCCGGCGAGTCGAATTGCCGTCGGGTCGTGAAGCTTTGCTTTCCGACACGGTCGGGTTCGTGCGGGACCTCCCGCACCAACTGGTTGAATCCTTCCGATCCACCCTCGAGGAGGCAGTGGACACCGACCTCCTACTCCACGTCGTGGACGCCTCGGCCGACCAGCCGGAGCGTCAGATCACCGCGGTTCGCCAGACCCTGGAGGCCATCAACGCACACCAGATCCCCGAAAAGCT
>JAZGCP010000083.1:0-2495 GCA_036477035.1 Acidimicrobiia bacterium
ACTCGACCTTCATGGAGCCGGCTGCCGATGAGGTGGCCGGTGCGCTGGCCGGGCTGGAGTTCGACCGTCTCGCTTTCCCGGTGTGGTCGAACACAACGGCAGTCGAACACGAGCCCGACATGATCTCGGGGCTCCTGATCCGTCAGGTGGTGTCGCCGGTGCGGTTCAGGGAATGTCTCCTCGGGATGGCTGCCTCAGGCATCGATACGTTCGTTCATGTCGGGCCGGGAGATGTGACAGCGGGGATGGCTCGAAGATCTGTGGAGAATGCAACCGTGGTTGTCGTGTCCACAATCGACGACATTCCAGCCGCCGTCGAAGTCATCGGTACCATGGCGTGATTCAGGAGTGACGATGCGAAATGTTGAGATAACCGGCTGGGGCAAGTGCATGCCTCCCAACGTGCTCTCTAACCATGATCTGGAGCAGTTGGTTGACACGTCGGACGATTGGATCACGACCCGTACCGGAATCAAGGAACGTCGGATAAGTCATGTCGAGGCTTCCGAACTGGCTGCTGTGGCCGGCTTGCGAGCCCTCGCCGCTGCCGGCAAGACCGTCGATGACGTAGATCTTCTCATGGTTGCCACCTGCTCGGGAGACTCCATCATCCCGTCCACGGCGTCTGTGGTTCAGAAGAGGATGGAGACGTGGAACGCCGCAGCAATGGATCTCAACGCGGCTTGCTCTGGATTCGTTTATGGACTGGTTGTCGGCACCAACATGATCCGCGGTGGCACGTACCAGACCGTTCTCCTCGTGGGTACCGAGAAACTGCACCACCTGCTCGACTTCACGGATCGCTCCACCTGCATCCTGTTCGGTGACGGCGCCGGTGCAGTGGTGCTCGAAGGCTCCGATGAGTCGGCCGGTGTTCTCGCATCCGATCTCGGGACGGACGGATCGGCCGGACACGTCTTAGAGGTGCCTGTTGACGGGACGATGGGTGATCGTGGGCACCCCGATCCTGCCATGTGCGGGATCAGCATGGAGGGTCAGGAAATCTTCCGGAGGGCCGTGACCAAGATGAGCGAATCCTCGCTCGTCGCACTCGACAAGGCCGGCCTCGGGCTCGACGACGTCGATCTCCTCATTCCCCACCAGGCCAACTCCCGGATCATCGACGCAACCGCGCGTCGCCTTGGTCTCGACGGAGCGAAGGTCTACGTCAACATCCAGTCATACGGGAACACTTCGGCCGCAACCGTTCCGGTGGCGCTGACCGAAGCCCTGGAGGACGGTCGGATCTCACCGGGGGACATCGTTCTATTCGCCGCATTCGGGGGCGGTCTCACCTGGGGCTCATTGGTTTACAAATGGGGATCGAGAGTCACCCCACTCGGGAAGAGTGACGCCGAGCTTCCACCTCCCGATCGAAACACGCTGGAGTTGCTTCGACCCAACTTCGACTTCTTCGGACTGCCGGAGAGGATGGCGTGAACCAAGCGAGCGAAGGGAGAGTGGCCCTGGTAACCGGTGCCTCCCGAGGCTTGGGACGGGCGATTGCCATTCGACTTGCCCGGTCCGGGCACCGGGTCGTTGTCAATTTCGCACGCAGCGCCGATGCGGCCGCCGAGGTTGTCGCCGAAGTCAGCGAATCCGGTGGCGAGGCGGTTGCCATCGGGGCGGACGTGTCCGATGGCGAACAGGTCGGTGCCATGTTCGAGCGGATCAAAGAAGAAATAGGAGCCGTGACCGTTCTGATCAACAATGCCGGCATAGCCAGAGACAATCTGCTGCTTCGGATGCGCGAGGACGAGTTCGACGACGTGATCGCGACAAATCTGCGCTCGGTCTATCTGTGCACAAAGGCTGCGATGAGACCCATGCTGCGGGCCAAATGGGGTCGTGTCATCTCAGTCGCCTCTGTGGCCGGGCTGGTGGGCAACCCCGGTCAGGCCAACTATGCAGCTTCGAAGGCCGGGATTGTCGGTTTCAGCAAATCGGTGGCGAAAGAAGTCGGATCACGCGGCATTACCGTCAACGTCGTCGCCCCGGGGTTCATCGACACGGACATGACCGATGCGCTGGGGGAGGACCTGAAGGAAGTCGTCCTCGGGTCGATCACTCTTGGGAGGTTCGGGAATCCTGACGAGGTCGCCGGTGTGGTCGGTTTCCTGGCGTCAGACGATGCGTCCTACGTCACCGGGCAGGTGATTTCGGTCGACGGTGGCATTGCCCTGTAAGTTCTTCCAAGAACCGAAGAGCGAGGAGAAGAGAATGGATAGAAATGAGGTCTCGAGCCGTCTGAATGACGTGCTCGTGTCGGAGCTCGGCCTGGATGTCGACAAGATCAAAGATGATGCCCATTTCGAGGAGGATCTTGATGTGGACAGTCTCGGTGTTGTTGAGCTGCTGATGGCTCTCGAGGACGAGTTCGACATCAAGATCCCCGACGAGGAGGCCGAGTCGATCATGACCGTGGGTCAGGCCATCGATTTGGTCAACACCAAGCTGGAGGGCTGACCCAAGTGGTGTCTCACTAGCCAATGTCA
>JAZGCP010000084.1:0-3591 GCA_036477035.1 Acidimicrobiia bacterium
AATTTTCCACCAGATCGGAGCCCGCCCGGTACCTGGCCACCACCGCCGCCAGAAATCCACTCGATTGCACCCTATGGCGTCATAATCACGCCATGGAATCGATCGAGGCGGCCCGACGTGCCGCGGCATGGGCACACCACCCACTGGATGCTACCGCCGCCGAGCTGTTGGAGGCCTACGCCATTTGGTTGGAGGCCGAAGCGATCCCGGCCGGCGGACTAGGACCGCGAGAAGCGGACCGAATATGGTCGCGACACCTGGCCGACAGCATTCTCTTTGCCGCCGGCTGGCCCGAGGCGCCACCCGACGAGATCCTGGACGTCGGCAGCGGTGTTGGTTTGCCGGGTATTCCTCTGGGCATTCTGTGGCCCGACGCCGAGATCACCTTGCTAGACCGTGGCGGGCGTCGGATCCGCCTGCTCGACCGGGTGGTGAGGGTGCTGGGCCTCGATAACGTCCACATCTCCCAGGGCGACGTGTTCGACGTGGCCGACGAATGGTCCGGCGTCGTTTACCGGGGATCGGTAAAGGCATCCGAATCGGTCGGCCTGAGTGCTCGACTGCTCGAGATCCCGGGAACCGCGGTCCTAGGACTGAGCCGCCGGGCCGAACCACCGGACCGGACCCGCGACCTGGTCGGGGTGGCCCAAGCGATGGGCCTCGATGCCGAAATCGTCGGTGTTCCACCGGAAATCCTTGACGCTCCCGCTTGGCTACTTATCATGCGCGCTGGTGAGTAAGTCGTCAGACCGCTTCATTGTGGCGGTCGCCAACCAAAAGGGTGGCGTGGGCAAGTCCACGACCACAATCAACATGGGCGCGGCCCTCGCCGGCATGGGGGAGCGCGTTCTGATCGTCGACGCCGACCCTCAGGCGAATGCCACCTCCGGATTGGGGGTGGATAGACACCGGGTCGCCGTCAATACCTATGACCTCATCCTCGGACAGGGAGAAGTCGACGACGGGATCGAACCCACCAGCGTCAAGGACCTCTTCATCATCGCCTCTTCGATCGACCTTGCCGCCGCCGAGATCGAACTGGTGGCTCGCATGTCTCGGGAGCAGCTGCTGGCGAAGGCCCTTTCCACGATGGAGACTGAGATCGACGTGATCTTCATCGATTGTCCACCCAGCCTTGGTCTGATCACCGTCAACGCATTGACGGCAGCCCACGAGGTACTCATCCCGATTCAGACCGAGTATTACGCATTGGAAGGGCTCACGCAGCTGTTGCGATCGATTGAAGCGATCCAATCGCACTTGAACCCTAAACTACGTATCGAGGGTGCGGTGCTTACAATGTACGATCGACGCACCACGCTGGCCGGCGAGGTGAGTACGCAAGTGCGGGACCACTTCGGGACGACGGCATATGACACGGTGATACCGCGGACGGTGCGCCTGGCAGAGGCCCCGTCGTTTGGAGAGCCGATCGAGTCGTTTGATCGCAAGAGCAAGGGGGCGGTTGCCTACCGAGCGCTCGCCAAGGAATGGAGGAAGAGACATGGCCGCAGCACGTAAGTCGGGCTTGGGTCGCGGTTTGGACGCCCTGCTGGCAATCGATAAGGCCGACCTGTCGGCAGACACCATTCCGGTCGATAGCATCGATCCCAACCCGCGCCAGCCGCGCACGCGGTTCGATGACGAGTCGCTCGAGGGCTTGGCGGCCTCGATCAGAGAAGTCGGAATCCTGCAGCCAATCGTCGTCGGACCGGCCGGCCCGGATGGTCGTCACGTATTGGTGGTGGGGGAGCGACGACTCCGGGCGTGCAAGTTGATTGGTCTCGACCAAATCCCGGCCGTGGTGCGCGACAGCGATGAGGCCGCACGGCTCGCCGAGGCGCTCATCGAGAACGTGCAACGCGAGGATCTGGGGCCGCTGGAGGAGGCTGAGGCCTACCGAGCCCTTATGGAAGATTTTGACATGAGGCATGAGGATGTCGCCTCGCGGGTCGGCAAGAGCAGATCTGCAGTGACCAACTCCGTGCGATTGCTCAATCTGCCGGGTCAGATCCAGGGACTCATCGCCGATGGTCGTATCTCGGCGGGGGCGGGACGGGCGTTACTCGGCCTGGAAGATGCTGTCAGGGCGGTAGAGATCGCCGAACGGGCCGCCGGTGAGGATTGGTCGGTGCGACAGGTGGAGGAAGCGGTGCGAGACCGCCGTGGGGGCACCACCAAGAAAGCCCGCTCAAAGCAGGAGCGTCCCGCCCAGATAATCGAACTGGAAGAGCGGATGGAGCAAAGCCTCGGGACCACCGTCCGCATCGACTACGGCACGCGCGGTGGAGGGAAGATGGTCATCAAGTTCGGATCCCTCGACGACCTCGAACGAATATACCGGGGGTTGTTGGGGGAATGAGTGCTCGCTCTGCGAGCAAGTCCTTAGTCCTTAGCAAGACGGAAACACTCCCCCTCAGGGCTATGTCTCGCGGTTTGTGCCCGACGGTCCGGTGGTTGGATCACTCTCCCCTTTGGGGGGAGTCAATCGGTACGAGACAGGGCCGCCGGAGGCGGCTCGAACATGCGGAGGCACTTCGGGGCCGGGTAGGACCCGAAGTGTCGGAGCTAGATACGCAGGACGATTGGTGGGGGGTCTGACAATGTTCAGAAAAGAGAGCCGTCGGCCCTCTCGCGCAACCTGACTCCAGACTGGTGACTGGTGACTGGTGACTGGCTACTTCTTTACTCCCTCGCTCTTTTTGCTGCTTGGGAACCCAACCAGCGATCCAAGGCATCGATGGTGAGCCGGCCCAGTTTGGCGTCGAGCGGTTCGGTGGCGATTACGACCGCCGGTGCTCTCGTCTCGCGCAGAATCGGCATCACCCTCCCGTGGGGTTCGAGCCTCAGGGTGGAGGAGAGACCGGTGGCGATGGCCAGGCCCGCCGCGCTGTGGCTGAGGGCCGAGGCGAACGAGTAGATCCCCGGGGTGTCGGTCGCCGGGAAAGCTAGGGAGACGACGATGTCGACGGCGCTCTCGTTGGCGTGCAAGGCTCGAAGCCGTTCGGCGGGTCGGGTGTCCGACGACCGCGAGGTGATCGGATGTGCTCCCAGATCGCGTAGGCGAGCGGCAGCGGCGACACCGGCTTCCCAGGCGGCTTGCGACTCTTCGAGCGAACGACAGAACGGGTCAACGAAGATGCGATGCCCGGCGAGGGTCGCGGGCATCGAGGCGAGCCAGGCACGTTCCCGGATCTCGTGGCGCCCCATCTTCGAAGTCTCCCGAGACATGAGCCTCAACTCACCTACGACTGCGGCTCCGGCAATCCCATCTTCGGCCATTCCTCTGTTGTGCTGGAAGTCGAGCAGAGCCCGCAGGGTGTCGGGCCCGAGGATCCCATCGATGTCTCCGGCATCGAATCCGATGGCGTTCAGACTCCGTTGCAACTCGGCGACGTCATCGCCGTGGAGCATCGGCATCCGGTAATAGAGCTGTCGGTCTCCCAGCACGAATCCGGCATCGACCAGCGTGCGCCATGTCTCGCGCCCGATCAGTCCATCGACGGCCAGGCGCTGCGCCTCCTGGAAAAGCCGGACGGCGGCCTCGGTGCCCGGGCCGAAGTCGCCTGTGGAGTCAGGATCGGTACCGAA
>JAZGCP010000085.1:0-7468 GCA_036477035.1 Acidimicrobiia bacterium
GAGTGCGGGCATCGAGGGGTCCTGCGTCGTCGGAAGCGGCGCCGAGGGCGTCGAGGGCACTGGCGACCTCGGGGTAAGTGGCTCGGAAGTCCTTATACACGTTCGGCAAGTATTCGGCCATGGCGCAACCTCCTCCACCTCGTCGCGGTCTCGCTTGGTTGAGGCTACCGGGCCCTGAGGACTGGCTGCTGTGTCGTCGCCGGGCGCAGGTCGTCACGGGGACGCTCAATGCAGCTCGGCGGACCGCCTTAGCTGAAAGGCGATCTGGTCCATTAGGCGGTGGTATCCGCTGAGGGTGGCTGGAGCGCCCGGGCTTCCTGCGGGTGCCGGGATGGTGTTCGGTACACCAACAGCGGTTACCAGCATTGGTGTCGCGGATGTGCCGAAGTATTTCGAGACGAGATCATCGAAGAAGGTCAAGCCGGACGCACCCAAACCTAGGGCGAATGCGGCCAACGCCATACGGCCACAGACGATCCCAGCTTCGAGCTGGGCCACTCGGTAGCCACGGGACCCGAGAGCGTCCATGATCGGATCAAGCCGAGCATTGTGGAACACGGTGTAGGCCGAATCGCCGCCGAGTGGCTGGTTGAGGCACAACTCGGCGCTCACCTTCCGTGCCGATTCATTGCCGGCGATCGGTTTGACCGATGGACGGCTCCAGCGATACGCCCCGGGCTGGAGTCCGTCGATGGCGTGTGCGTTCATGTAATGCTCAAGCAGCGTGCCGCCGGGAGTCGCGTCCATGGCCACGGCCCGGGTCGCAGCAGCGAGCGGCCACATGAGCTGGTGCTGGCTAATGGAATCGTGACGCATGGCTCTGGTTGAGCCTCGACGCAAGATGACAGACTCGATCGGCTCCTCGGGAGCCGACGCCGGAGAGTCGATGCTGGTCGGCATCTTGGAGCTGACCGCACGGGCAGCGAGCAGCCAGTCGTCGATGTCGTCGACCGTCAATGCGCTGCCTGCCTGGGCCTCGACGACGAGGGGAAGGCGGATCGGATCGGGCGCGACCGGGGCAACCTCGAAGTTCAAGGGTGCCAGATGTGAAATCGGAGGCGTTCTTGTCTCAGCCTGGGGTCCCAGTGCTACAAGCGCTACTGGAATTTCATCCACGCCGTCAATCCCCAGCAGATCCGTCACTGTCTGGTCGGCGAATCCGGCGAAGATCTTGGCATCAACCCCGTGGGCCTCGGTCGCTGCCAGCAGGTTCGCCAGCATCGCGCCGGTGTCCCAATAGAGGTGGCGCCAGCCCCGTTCTCCGTACTTCCAGGTTGTGCGCCAAACGAGGCCCGTAAAGATGAGTAGGACGGGCGCGCTCAGCGAAAACGAATCGCGAAAGTCGCCCGAGCGCAGCTCCGTCAGCCCGAATTCCAAGGGTGCAAAGTGGTGCACTCCGGCCGGCACGCCGGCTATCCCAGGTCCGGCGACGACGTAGACCTCGACCGGGTGAAGGTTCCCGGCCGACATTGCGGCGCGGAAATAGATCTTCCTCGCGGCTGATGCTGCAGTGGCACGGGTGACACCGGCGGTGAGATAGAGAAGCGTCGCCAGCAGTGACGCGTCAAGAGGTTTCCTATCACCCTGGGCACCGCTTAGGACTGCCACCGCCGGGTGAGTCGACGGGACCAGCGCACGCGGCAACGGGTGAAATGGGCGGTTGCGATACCTCTTGAACGGTTCAGGTGCGTTACCCGGATCAAGTCGATGGTATTGGACGAGCCGCTCCGGCTCCACCGGGGGCGTCCCATGCTTGGTCGAATCGTGGATGGCGTCCGCTGCTGCGCGCGTCTGCACCGTAACCTCGCATCGGCTTCGATTGGGGTAGACCTATACCCAAGCACAGTTAGATCGACCAGACCATGCCGAAAACAGCGCTCGCATGTTGACAGCGGCGGTCACCCTCAGCTTGAGTGGTCCGCTTCGGTTGCAGGGTCACCAGGCCGCCCGCGGCCTCGAGTTGTGGGCGTCTACAGAGCACATACAGCTGCAAATCGTGGACGACGCCGGCTCCCCAGCCAGGGCTCTCGACGTGTACCGCGAGTGGCTAGGCACCATAGTTGACGTGCTGTTGGGTCCCTATGGCAGTGGCCTGTTGCGTCGGGTAGGACCGCTCGCATCCGCGCACGGATCCTTGCTCTGGAATCACGGTGGCTCCGCCGACGACTTGGCTTGTCAGTTCGTCGTATCTATTCCGGCTCCTGCTTCGACCTACTTCGTTGGGGCCGTGGAGCTTGCCCATCGGAGGGGTCTGCAGGAGGTTGTGCTCGTTCGCGGGAAAGGCCGTTTCGCCTCGGCGGTGGCAGCGGGAGCTCGGCAACGAGCCGGAGAGCTGGGTATTGCCACGAGGGAGGTGAATATGGAGGAGTGGCCGACCGTCGACTCACTCAGGACAGCCGCCGTCCTCGTCGTGGGCAGCTTCGCCGAGGACCTGGCGTTCGTGGAGCAGCTCCGCGCCCAAAGGGAGCCGGGGCTCATCGGCTGCGTCGGCGCCGGTCTCCCCGAGTTCGGAGACCGGCTGGGATCGACAGCCGAAGGGGTTGTTGGTCCGGTGCAATGGATTCCCCAGAAGGCTCGGCCCGAGGTTGGCCCAAGCGGAACCGAGTTCACCCGCCGTTACCAGGCGACGTTCGGGACGCAGCCCAGTTACGTAGCGGCCCAAGCCGCCGCAGCCGGGTTCCTCGCCATCGAGGCGCATCGGCGTGGCTATCGGCCCGGCGAGATCCGCAGATGGGAAACGACAACGCTGCTCGGCCCCTTCGCCCTCGACGCGTCATGGAGACAAGTCGGGCATGCTGCGATCACTACCAGGTGGCACAACGGCCGACAGGTGCCCGCCCTGTAGGCGAGGAGCGGAGAACCGGGCCAGGGAAGGCCCACGCGACCGTGCTCCTCTGCAGCGGGACCCCGGTAGCGTGTTGCCTTATGAGCGGCCATAAGACGAATCACCGATTGGACATCGAGTCCATCAGCGCCGTGACTCTGACGACTCACGATATGGCCCGCTCGGTTGATTTCTACACGTCGCTTGGCTTCGAGCTCCTCGATGGCGGAGTCGGTGCCACGTTCTCCAGCTTCGCCATCGGGGACGGTTACCTCAACCTCATAGCTCGACCGACCGAACAGCAATGGTCAGGGTGGGGACGACTTATCTTCCACGTCTCAGATGTTGATGCCCTCTACCAGAAGGCTGTCGAGCTGGGACTATCGCCGGAAGCGACGCCACGCGATGCTGAATGGGGCGAACGGTACTTCCACCTGGCCGACCCGAACGGACACGAACTCAGCTTCGCCAAACTCCTGACATCCCGATAGCCACGCCCGAATCTACCGCTCGATATGTGCCGTTCGGTGCGGTCTATGCCTGGGAGCGTTATGTACCGAGATCGCGTGATCTGAGCGGTGGTCCGCGCCTCATACGGTGATGGCGAAGGGATCAATACGCTGAAGCCAGGCTTTTTGCTTCGTCGACTGGTGTTGGAGCCCTTCACCCCTCCAGGCAGACCGGATCGATGCACTTGGCGACAACGA
Source organism: Acidimicrobiia bacterium (assembly GCA_036477035.1). Lineage (GTDB taxonomy): Bacteria > Actinomycetota > Acidimicrobiia > Spongiisociales > UBA11373 > JACZWZ01. Next base: position 3,532 of record JAZGCP010000085.1, read on the forward strand.
GATTGCCGGTCGTCTGGCCCACCTCTGGATCCCCGACCGGCTGAGACTTGGTCTGATAGACGAGCAAGGGCAGCCCATCCGCCCCGCCGACGACGCTCATAAGCGCACCGTCCGCGATGCCTTGCAACTGGGCGATCACGAATTGCTCGCACGTGGCGGTTTGGCATACTGCCAACCATTCGGTGCCATCGGCGCGGTAGGCAATGATCGGGTTGCCGTCGGGTCCCACCATGAGCGATCTCACCCCGCCGGTTAGGTGAGAAGCAAGCAGCGTCACGGTCGCCTGGGAACAAGCAGGGTCGTGACATACAGCGATCTGGAATTCATTGGCCGGGTCGAAGGCGATCACCGGGAGCCCGTCGAGTCCGAAGATCAGCTTCGCTGGCCCTTCGTCTCCGGTACCGGTGTCGTCGAAGACCGAGATGGTGACCTCCGAGCAAGCCGAATCGGCGCATCTTGCGAGCCGGAATTCGCCGTTTTCAACCGGATAGGCGACGGCCAAGAGCCCAGCCGGGTCGAGGGCCAGGCTGAACGGTCCGGCGAACCAGCCGGGGACATCGAGGGCTGTGATCGCGGACTCGACACAAGCGGGATCGGCACAGGTCGCCACTTTCACCGGAGCGCCCTCCTCGGAGAAGTCTTGGTAGAGGAGGACCGGCAAGCCGTCGGCTCCGAGCGTGATGACCGGAGTGAACCACATCGAGGCAGGGCCTATCCGGTTGGTTTCGACCTGGGCACAGTCGGGATCGGCGCATTTGCTGACCACCACCGCCTCTTCGTCGGAGGTATAGAAGGTGTCCCACGCGAAGACCGGCAGGCCATCGGCTGGAAGGGCCGCGTTCGCCTCGAAGAACTCGAGTCCGGGGGCCGTGACCAAGGTGCTCTCGATGCAGCCGGGATCGGAGCAACGGGCCAGCCCGACGGCGAAATCGATCTCGCCTTCGGGCCCCAGTTCACCAACATCGACCGGATAGACGATGAGGGGTGCGCCGACCGGATCTAAGCTGATCTCGACCGGCGGCCATGTGCCGACACCCCCTGTCACGACGGTGCTCACCGACCAGTGCTCGCCGGCGATGCTCACTTCCGAGGTAGGGGCCGCCTCGGTAGTCGGCTGAGTGCAGGCCGGGTCTGCGCATCGGAGCAGGGCCACATCGCTACCCGTGCCGAAGGCGATGATCGGTAGACCGTCTGGCCCGACGACCATCGATTGACGATCGCTCGCCTTGATGCCGAGACTGTTGACCGTTGGCTCGGTGCAGGCCTGGTCGTGGCACTCGGCGATCCACAGCTGACCCTCCAGTACCCACGAGAGCAGCGGAAGGTCGTCCCGCCTCAGCACGATCTGCGCAGAGGACAGGAACTCTCCGGGCACAGGGATCGACGTCGCCGTACGGCTGTCGCACATCGGATCTCTGCAGACGATCAACAAGGCTGCGGGCTCGGGATGGTCCCCGGTTTCACGAGGCACGCTCCCAGCGAGGACCATCGGATGGTCGGACGAGTCCAAGGCAAGGCTCGGCGCGTTGGTGAACTGATCGCTCAGCGTCGTGATCGTTGCTCCGCTGGCGCAGGTCGGGTCGGCACACCGGCCGAGTCGCAGGCTGTTCTCCCCCTCCCAGATGCCGTAGACGAGAACGGGGTCACCGCTGGCGTCGACGGTCAGGTCGAGACCGTAGAATCCGGTGGCGACGTCGATGACGGTCCTGGTATTGCCGACCGCGCAAGATGAATCACCGCAGCCCAAGATGACTACCTCGCCCCGTTCACCCGTCCAGGTGTAGTAGGCGAGCACCGGCAGCCCGTTCCCGGCGACGGCCATCCCGCGGCCATTCCTTGTCATCGTGATGCCCTCTTCGATGGTCGTGAGCTCACCGGATCGGGCATACTTCAGCACCGTGATGAAGGGCTGGTCGGCAGGAGCCGGAGGGCCGGCCTCAACGTAGGAGATCGCAACCGTGCCGTCGTCGAACAAAGCGACCGATATCGGACTGTCCTCGAGCTGAGTGGTCGGTACAAGTTCGGTACGCTCAATGCCCGACGAGCAGGCGGCATCCTCGCACCGAGCCACCCAGATCGAACCTCCAGAGCCGTAAACCAGCATCGGGTTCCCGGCTGAGTCGAGCACCATGCTCAGCCCGGCACCCGCTACTCCCTCGTCGTGCACCACCGAGATCGTCTGGCCCGAAGCATCCTCCGTCGGACCCGGGATACTGGAGGGAACCGTGGTCGGAGCCGGTTCATCCACCACGGGGCCTTTTCCTGACAGCAGCCGGATGGCGAGCAACATGCCGCCGACCACCAGGAGCACCATCAGCGCAGCCGCCAACGCTACTGCCCATCCTGGGCGTCGCGGAGCGGCTGGACGCCGCTCGAACGACGCCTCGCCGATCAGCTCGTCGATCGAGAACGGCGCCACATACGTCTCGAGCTGTTCGCCGTAGCCGGCCAGCTGACGTTCGAGATCAACCGTCACCATCCACCTCCAGAGCGGCACGAAGCTTGGCCATGCCTCGTTCCAGGTGCTTGCGAACCGTTCCCGTGGCGACGCCGAGTACGACGGCCGTCTCGGCATGGGTATAACCAAAGCTGTGAATCAGCAGAACCGCGGTGCGTTGTTTGTTGCTCAATTTCCGTAGCGCAGCCGGTAGGCCCGGCTCGACCCACGGCCAACCCTGCGCCTCGACTTCAGGTAGACGAGGAGGGCGACGCCGCAGGTGGCGGACCCGGCTGGTGGCAACCCGGTAGAGATAGCCGGGCGGGTTCTCCATTCCTCTCACTCGATCCCAGTGCTCCCAGGCATAAGCGAGGGCCTCGGCGGCGCTCTCCTGCCCCAGGTCGGGGCCGTAACGGGCGATAAGGGCCGTCTGCAAGCGTGTCTCCACCTCTCGCACAAACTCTGTGAAGGAGTCGACCCGGGTCTGTTCCGGTGCTACCAAATCAAGGACCTCTCACCCAATAAAGCCTCGAGCGGCCCGTATGAGAGACACGGTACGCCGATCGGCGGTGCTGATCGAAGAAGATCCAGTCGAGGCCAGCGCCAGAGCCGGCCCTCTCAGAATCGCCCATAACCGGCTGGGAGCGATCAACGCTCGGCGAGTACGGGCTACTCAACAACAAAGGAGCATGCGTGATCCGGCTCTCGGAGCGGCCTTGTCATTGTCTGGTGACAGACCGCCAGGCAGCGCATAACGCGCGACGCGTAACCCGCTACGGCGACTGCGTACGCGCACTAGAACCGGCAGGGAGGATGTCTTAGTGCGCCGATCGTGGTGGATGGCTGACACCCTCGGCTGGAATCTACGGTTGGTCAGTTCCCGGGGTTGGGCCTGGCTCGCGAACCGGCTGACGCCTCGACCGATGGGGTTGTCCTTCGAATGACTCGCCGGCGGACCCTGGGGACGGCACTCACCGGTCGGGCGGGAGACCGTCACCGGTCCTGTTAATGCCAGGTCCGGTGGTCTCGGGTCCACCCTCCCGGCAAGTGCGTGCCACCCCTATCCGTCTAGCGAGGAGGGATGGCTTATGACCATCGTAGGAACCAACCCTGATGCGGTGATCGGCGGGGTCGATACCCATGCCGAGGTGCATGTGGCCGCCGCGGTGAACCATGTCGGTGGTGTGCTCGGCGTCGAAGCGTTTGCGACAACCCCCACCGGGTATCGCCAGCTGATGTCGTGGCTGCGCTCGCACGGTGAGCTCACCCTGGTCGGTGTCGAGGGCACCGGCTCATACGGCGTCGGTCTGGCCCGCTATCTGACCCGTGCCGGCGTCGCCGTCGTTGAGGTGGATCGACCCAACCGCCAGACCCGGCATCGCAAAGGCAAGTCCGACCCGGTCGACGCGGTGGCGGCGGCTCGAGCTGCCCTGTCGGGAACCGCCACCGGGTCACCCAAGACCCGAGACGGCAACGTCGAAGCGATCCGGGTGTTGATGA
>JAZGCP010000086.1:0-6047 GCA_036477035.1 Acidimicrobiia bacterium
GTCCGAGATCCTGTTGCGTCCCGGATCCCTCAGTGGCAGCCTGTTTCGGACCCTCCGCCAGGGTCAGCGGATCAACTTCGATATCGATGAAGAAGGGTCGAAGTCATACGCATCGTCGGTTCGTATCGGGTCGGACGGGGCGTAAGCAAGAGGGAACCACTCCCCCCTTGAGGGGGAGTCAAAAGCCAAAGGCTTTTGGAGGGGGGGGTCCTCCGACTCCGAGCCCCCGCAACGCGCTCTCGCAAACGCCTCCCAATCGCTAACCCCTAATACCCAACTCCTTCGGCTCCCACTCGTCCTCTAGCAGTGAGTACAACGCCGCATCTTCATGGCGGTCTGCCAGCAGGAGTGAGCCGCGCAGAATCCCTTCGAACGTAAACCCGAGGCGTTCGGCGAGGACCCGGCTTCGGTCGTTGGTAACCGAAGCGCGAATGGTGATCCGGTGCATGTCTCGCTCGTTGAAGAGCCAGGCGATCAAGTGGCCGGTCGCCAGCGAGGCGAGCCCGATGCCTTCGTGCGACTCCGCCAGCCAGTATCCGACGTCGGCCTCGTCGAAGTTGAGTGAACCGATCGAGGCTCCCACCGCCCCGATGAGGCTGTTGGAATCGAACAGGCCCCGTTGCAGACCCGACCCATCGCGGTCCCGGCGGATAGCGACGCGGATAAAGTCTTCGAAATCCTGAACGGTGGTCGCAAAAGGCACCCACGGCATCCAGCGTGCCAACCGGTCCCGAGTTCCGTCCACCGCACCGAGGAGTGCGGCCGCATCCGATGGCTCATACGGCCGCATGACGATGCCCTCCGCAAGCGTGACCTGCCTCACGGCCGGCGCCGATCGCCTGCTTCGGGTGCCCGTCGGAACAACCCTGATGACTCCACAGCGTTAGACACCCGGCCAGGTTACGCCGGGCACTCGTGCCTCAGGTCGACCACTTCCGGCCGCGGGTATAGTCCGCGCATACCCCAAATGAGGAGTGAGATGGTCGAAGCGTACGTGCTGATCCAGACCGAAGTGGGCAAGGCCGCGCAGGTCGCGATGGAAGTGGAAAGGATCGACGGCGTGCAGTCAGCACATGCAGTCACCGGACCCTATGACGCCGTAGTCCATGCCTCCGCCGACGATGTCGACGCACTCGGCAAACTCGTCGTCGCCAAGATCCAAGCAGTCGAGGGAATCACACGCACCCTCACCTGCCCGGTGGTCAAGCTCTAACCAGGCCTCAGGATCAGCGCTCGAGTGCGAGGTTGACCAGCTCGTCGCAAAGCTCTGGATACGGCATCTCGGTGGCAGCCCACATCATCGGGAACATCGAACGCGGCGTGAACCCGGGCATCGTGTTCACCTCGTTGAGAATGAAGCCGCGACCGCCCTCCTCGTAGAAGAAGTCGACCCGAGCCAGCCCGCGACACTCCAGCGCAGTAAACGAGCGCCGCGCCAGATCGCGAACGGTTTCCATCGCCGGCTCCGTCAGCTGGGCGGGCACCTCTATCAAGGTGGCGTCATCCCGATATTTGGCGTCGTAGGTGTACCAACCGTCGGTGACGACGATCTCGCCGGCCACAGATGCTCGCGGGCCCTCGATCACAGCAACTTCGATCTCGCGGGCACGGATCTCGGCCTCCACCACCACCTTGGGGTCGTGCTCGATCGCAGCGTGGATCGACTCCTTGACCGATCCCTCGTCCTCGGCCCGGCTGATACCCACCGATGAGCCGAGGTTGGCCGGCTTGACGAACACCGGGAACCCGAGGTCGTCGCCGATCCTCTTGACTACGGATGCCGGTTCCGCCAGGAAGTCGCCGGCGCGTACCACCAGGTATTCACCAACGGGAATACCTGCCTGTCGACACAGACGCTTGGCGATGTCCTTGTCCATGGCGACGGCCGATCCAAGAACCCCCGAACCGACATAGGGCAATCCGGCCATCTCGAACAACCCTTGAATGGTCCCATCCTCGCCGTACGGCCCGTGCAGGACCGGGAACGCGACATCGATGGCTATCGGATCACCGGCCGATACCAGGCTCCCGCCGGGGATTTCGATCGCAACCGAGGGACCGGCGGCGACGAGGGGGTCGAGCGATGGATCGGCCAGGTGGAAGCCACCTTCTCGATCGATCCCCACGACCACAGTGGTATGCCCCTTATCCTCGAGGGCGGCGACTGTGGACACGGCCGATACGCACGACACGTCGTGTTCCTCGGACTGCCCTCCGAAGATGACCGCAACCAGCGCCATCGTTTACTCAGCTTCCGGCGGCGCGGATCCGGCGGCGACGGCGTTGAAGCCACCGTCCACGTGAATGACTTCGCCCGAGGTCATCGGCATCCAGTCGCTGAAGAGCACCACGATCATGCGCGCCACTGCGTCTGCGCTCGTCACATCCCAGCCCAGTGGAGCCCGCTTGGCCCATTCGTCCTCAAAGACGCTGAACCCGGGAATGCTCTTGGCAGCCACGGTCGCCAGAGGTCCGGCGGATACCGCATTCACCCTGATGTTGTGGCCACCCAGATCGCGAGCCAGATACCGAGTGACCGATTGCAGCGCCGACTTGGCGACGCCCATCCAGTCATAGACCGGCCACGCCTTGGAGTTGTCGAAGTCGAGGGTGACCAAGGATCCTCCCCCGGCCTCCTTTAGAAGCGGCAGGAGTCCGACGGCCAACGTCTTGTACGAAAACGCCGACGTCGTAAATGCCATGGCGGCACTTTCTGCAGGGGTGGTCAGGAATGCGCCACCGAGGGCATCTGCCGGAGCAAAGGCGATGGCGTGCAACGCCCCATCGACCGCACCCCACCGCGACTCGAGATCAGCCACCAGCGCTTCCATGTGGGCGGGGTCGTTGATGTCCAACTCGACAACGTCTGGCTTGCCCGGAAGCCGAGCCGCCACCCGCTCGGTAAGTCGCATCGCCCGCCCAAACCCGGTTATGACCACCTCGGCACCTTGTTCGATGGCGATCCGGGCTGTATGCCATGCAATCGAATCGTCGGTGAGTACTCCGGTGATGACAAGCCGTTTTCCTTCAAGCAGCACGGGGCCCCCCTAGCTCACATTCGACCAGGCTCGCAAGCCCAATCCCATCACGAACAGCAACATCAACCCCCATGACAACGCCGGGCGCTTACTCATCTGAGCCCGATACAGGTAGGCGAATGTAAACGTGAACAGGATCACAAATCCATAGAACAGATGGAAATCGTTCGCCGGACGATGACCCTGTTGATACACCAGCAGGCCGAGCCCCACCTGGATGAGCATTGCTACGACTGCGACACCGGTAGCCCAATTGAATGCTCGCCCCACGCTTCTCTTCAGAACGAGCAGAACGATACCCCACAGCCCGACGAGGCCGTTAGAGATGACGGCAACGAAGAACCAGTTTCCGTGGAGTGCGCGCATCTCGTTGGATGGTAGAGGGCGCAGGAAACGCTCGCCCCGTGATGTCACGAAGCGTATTTCCGGCAGTCCACGGACGGCAACGTTCCAAAGTCGATCATCGCGCTGATGTCGATTCCATCGCCGGTATCGAACGCCTTCGATCTGGAGGAGACAGATCGTTGACAGCCGATCACATGATCCGGGAAGCCATGTCCAGCCGGCGTTCGGCGGTTCTAGCCATGCGCCTCGTCATAAGCCTGAAGATTGGAGCGTGGAAGGGGAGCATCGAGTACCAATAAAGCCGGCCCACGAGCCCGCGGGGCGCCATCCGGGCGGTTTGCGTCAAGCGTGAGCCCCCGGGCCTCGGGTCTACCTGCCATTCGAGCCAGGCGGTCCCGGGCACCTTCATCTCGGCTTGCAGCGTCAGCCGGCGCCGATCGAGATCCATCTCGACGACCCGGAAGAAGTCGAGCGCCTCCCCCACTCGCAACTCCTCGGGGTGGCGTCGCCCCCTTCGCAGACCTACCCCGCCAAACAGCCGGTCTATCCAGCCGCGGATCCGCCACGTCCAGTTCAATGCGTAGTAGCCGACGTCGCCCCCGACCCGGGTGACCGCCCACAGCAGGTCGTCCGGCGCCGCCGACGACTCGACGACACGCCGATCGAGGTGCATCTTCTCTCCGGCCCATATCGGGTCACCGGGCCTCGGCGCGGCCGGTGTGGAAACCGCATCGGACCAACGCGTCTCCACACTCGTATAGAAGATCCGAACGAGGGCCAGCCGGACTGATTCGCGATACGAAAGCATGTCGGCAGGATGGAACCCCGGAGGAGACGGGTAGCTCACGATCATCTCGTGGGCGACGCTCTCGATCAAGGGGCGGGCCATCCCGGGAGGCAGCGGCGTCACCAGCCCCACGAACCATGGAGAGAGCCGAGCACTGAAGATCGGCAAGGGAACGACCAGCCGCCTCCTCAGGCCCGAGACCTCGGCGTATGCCTGCATCATCTGCTCGTAGGTGAGGATGTCGGGTCCGCCGATGTCATAGAGCCGATCCGCTCGTTCTGGATCATCGAGCACCGATATGAGAATCGCCAACACGTTGCGGACCGCAATCGGCTGGCATCGACTCCGGATCCACCGTGGCCTCATCATGACGGGCAGCACCTCGGTCAGGTGCCTGATCATCTCGAACGACATCGAGCCCGATCCGATGATGACGGCGGCACGCAGAACGGTGACCGGGGTAACGCTTTCCAGAAAAATCCCGGCCACCTCGTGGCGGCTGGCGAGGTGCTCCGACAACTCGGCACCCGAGGCGCCCAGCCCGCCGAGAAAGACGATCCGGTCAAGCTTGGCGGCGGCGGCGGCGGCGCGGAAGTTCGAGGCGGCACGCCTATCTCGCTCGGCAAAGTCGCCCGAGTCTCCCATGGAATGGACCAAGTAGAACGCGGCGTCACAGCCATCCAGAGCCTCGACCAGAGAACGATGATCCAGGGCGTCGGCCGCCACCACCTCGACACGGTGCCGCCACGGCGTCAAAGCCAATTGATCGGGATCGCGTGTCATGCAGCGAACATCGAATCCGCTGTCGACCAGCCGGGGTACAAGGCGCCCGCCTATGTACCCGGACGCCCCGGTCACGAGTACCTTCATCAGATGGTCAAGGTACCGGCCGACGGAGCGGCCATGGGACCCTGAATCAGGGCCGAAAGACCCTCAATCGGCCATTTTGGTGACATCGGCAACCGTGGCGCCGGTGAAATCGACCAGATCTGCCACCTGGAGGTGGATCGACATGCCGTGAGCCCCGCCGCCGAGCGAAATCTCTCCGCTGGCAGACGCATCGCAGATGACCGGCAGCTGCTGCGCGGCACCGAACGGGGTGATGGCACCGCGGGGGTAGCCGGTGACCTGCAGCGCTTCGTCGGTGGTGGCAAGCGCCATCCTCGATCTCCCGACCACTGCCCGCAGCTTCGGCCAGTCGATGACCCGGTTTCCGGGCACGATCACCATCGCGAATCCATCGCCGGTGCGCACGACGAGCGACTTCATGACCTTCTCCACCGGAACGCCGCGCTTGCGAGCCGCCTCCTCGAGGTCTGCCACCTCCCCGTACTCGACGACGTGGTGTTCGATACCGGCCGCCACCACGGCCTCGGTCGCGGGTGTTTGGCGCACCGCTAACCGTCGAGCAGGAGATCGGAGTACTGGCTGCGAACCACCTTCTTGTCGAATTTGCCGGTCCCGGTCTTCGGCAGTTCGTCTGCGAACTCGATGACGTCTGGAAGCCACCACGAGACGACTCGGTGTCCGAGGTGCTCCAGAAGCTCTTCTGCAGTCACCTCCATGCCGGGGCGCCTTACGACGACCGCCAAGGGCCGCTCCTGCCACTTCACATGCTTTACGCCGATCACGGCCGCCTCCGCTACGGCCGGATGGGCCATTAGTTCTCGCTCCAGATCGAGCGACGAAATCCACTCGCCACCGGACTTGATGACATCCTTGAGGCGATCCGTGATCACGATGTAACCCTCCGGTGTGATCTTGCACACGTCGCCCGTCTTGAGCCATCCGTCGCTGAACGATTCCGGCGTCCTCGGATCGTTGTAGTACTCGGCGGCGATCCAGGGACCGCGGATGAGAAGTTCGCCAAAAGCCTC
>JAZGCP010000087.1:0-4098 GCA_036477035.1 Acidimicrobiia bacterium
TCTACCGGGATGGCGAGCTCGTCGGCCGCACCAGCTCCGGCATGTGGAGCTATGTCGAGGACCGCTGCCTCGCCATGGGCTATCTCAACAACACCGACGGTGTCAGCAGGGAGTGGCTGGAGGCTGGTGCCTTCGAGATCGAGGTCGGCACCGAGCGAATCCCCGCTACTGCTTCGATCCGTTCCTTCTACGACCCGAGAAACGAGCGCGTCCGGCTCTGACCCGGGTCTACTCGCGATGAAACGGTACGCCGACCGGCAGCTCGGTGTCCATCTCGCGGGCGTAGCGGTGTCCTGAGTAGACGGCAGTCGCGATTGTCCCCGGAGCCAGACAGTCGCCGATGCGCTGGATGGCGATGCGATCGGACAAAGTGTGGTAGAGGGCATCCAGAGGCTCGCGGGACGTCGTCATCACCACGTTGGTCGCCTCAACTTCTTTCGTGGCCCCGGTATGGATGGACTCGAGGACCACCGAGGTCTCGTCGACCCTCGCCAGGGTGGTCCCGGTCTCGACAACGATGCCGAGCCCGAGGATCCTCGCCTGGATTCGGTGCTGCTCCTCGGTGTGCCTCGTCCAGGTCGAAACCTCATTGGCGGGTGTTACCAGGGTGACCTCGAAACCGGCCCGTCGCAGGGCTTCGGCGATGAGCCCACCCATGTAGTAGTGATCGTCGTCAAACACGACGACGGGGCCGCTTGGCATCGTCCCGGCCATGATGTCGTCCGGCGTGAGGATCGATGGCGAGTCCGAACCGGGTACCGGTGATTCGTGCCAGCGACCCGTTCCGTCACTGCGCCACTTGGCGCCGGTGGCGATGACGACGTGGTCCGCGGCGAACTCGAGGATCTGCTCCTCGTCGACGACGCTTTCGAGGTAGAACTCGACGTTGGGGAGCTTGCCGATCTGGTTGAGGCGCCAGTCACGCACTCGCGCCCACTCCGCAAGCCCAGGCAGCGCCGACTCGAGCGCGACCCTGCCACCCAGTTCCCGGCGTGCTTCTGTGAGGGTGACGTCGTAGCCACGCTTGCCGAGCGACATCGCCGCTTCGAGACCGGCAGGGCCTCCGCCAACAATCAGAATCCTTGCATCCGATCCCTTCCCCGGAATGTTCTCCGGATGCCAGCCCTTCCGCCACTCTTCTCCCATGGTGGGGTTCTGTGTGCAACGGATCGGTGTGCCAGTCTGGTCGCCTGTGTAACAGATGTTGCAGCCGATGCACTCGCGGATTTCGTCGTCACGTCCCTCAGCGATCTTCTGGGGCAGGAAAGGATCGGCAATGGAGGGACGTGCCGCACCGATGAGGTCGATGACGCCTTGACGGACCAACCGCAGCATCGTCTCGGGAGAGGTGAAACGTCCCACACTGACAACCGGTTTGTCGGTCACACTCTTGACCCACGACATCGTTGCCTCGAGTCCGGCTTCCTCCGTGAAGCGCGAGGTCCCCATCTCGTAGCTGTAGTCGTGCACCGTGATGTCCCACAAGTCCGGTAGGTCCGCCATGAGCTCGAGCATCTCCCGGGGCTCTTCGGTATCCTGATCGTCATCGTCTCCACCGGTGCTCGCCGAGAAGCGCACCGCCACCGCACACGTGTCTCCGATTGCTTCCTTGGTCTCCACGATCAGCTCGCGCAGCAGCCGGGCACGGTTCTCCAGCGAGCCGCCGTACTCGTCTGTCCGCTGGTTGGAGGGCAGCAGGAACTGGCGAATCAGATACCAGTGGGCTGCATATACGTAGACGATGTCAAACCCTGCCCGCTGGGCCCGGCGTGCCGCCTCGACGTGCCAGCGCTTCAGGTCCCGGATGTCGGCCTTGTCCATCGCTCGGGTCTGCACCGGGTCGTTGTTGACCCCGGCCGGAAGGCTGGCCGGGCCGAGCGGGGTTTGGCGCGAATAGAGGTTTGCGGTAGCGGCGCCCCCGTGCCACAGCTCGACACCGGCGAGTGCACCATGGGCGTGAACCTTGTCGACCATGAGAGCGTGCCAATCGATGTCCTGGTCATCCCACAGGGAGGCCGTGGGGTACGGCTCGTCGTCGGAGGAAGGGTGGATCGAGCAGTACTCGGTGCACACCGTGCCCCACCCGCCTTCCGCCTTCATCTCGCGCAGCGCCGCGACGGACCGTGGCCGCCGGTATCCCATGCCCGTGCAATGGGGAACCTGGTAGAAACGGTTTGGCGCGGTTACGGGTCCGATGCGAACCGGCTCGAAGAGAACATCGAATCGGGGATCGCGCGGCATCTTTTTCCTCCAACGTTGCTAGGGACCAGTCGACTGTACGCGGACTGTCACAGTCACCGCAAACAGATTTCGGGGCCAGTGTGCCACGGTCGGTAGCGCAACAATGCCAAACGGTGCACTGCGGATCAGTTGGATCTCAAGGGACAGTCCGGCTGCTGGCCAAGTACGTGGCGAGGCGGTCAGCAGCCTGCTCCCCGCTGACGATGGCCCCATCGATGGAACCAGCCCCAGACGTGTGTTCCCCTGCAAACACGATCGGGCCTACTGTGTCGAACGCCCCGAGCAGAGCCTTATCGCCAGGACCCAATGCGGAATAGCAACCCAGAGACCATTGCTCGGTGCCCCAGTCCATGGCCACGGAGCCGTCCCCGAGCGCGACCTCCGGCGCGGCGTTGGTGAGCAGTGCACGCCAGTCGGAACTGATGGTGTCGATCGCCCGCTGGGTTCCCGCGAACGAGGTGATCGCTCTTCGCGAATGGCCGTCCGAACCGAGACCCGTCCAGCACCACCACGGTTCTTCACCGCTCTGGCGAGCGAGCAGATCCGGAGCGTACTCGGTTGGTGCTGCGTACTTTGCGGCAGTCCCCATTGCGATCGAGTGGATGGCGCGCCTCAGCGCCGGTTCCAGGGGAGGCTCGAACCGTAGCCGGGCTAGGAGGGTCAAGGGAACGGAGACGACCACGGCGTCTGCTGTCATAACCAGGTCACCTGCACCCACTTCGACCGCACCGCCGATCGACTTGATCGCATCGACAGGGGTGTTCAATCTCAGGTCTGCAAGTTGTGCAGCCATGGCTTCCGCTATCGCCTGGTTGCCTTTATCGACTCGTAGGTAGCTAGCGGCCTCGAGGCCGTAGTCGCCCATGACCTCGTCGACGGCAAGCGTGTCGAGCGGTACCGCCGCAGAACCCTCGATCCGTCGTCGGACGACCGTGAAGGCATCGGATCTATCGTCAACGTCCCCCAGGAGGTCTTCGACCGTGATCCGCAGTCGTGTCGCGTGCGGCAACGCGTCTATAGCGCGGGTGATGAGGGATGACACCCGACCGTGTTCTTCGGTTGGTATGTGAGGGGCGCCGATGAGGTCACGTTCCGCAAAATTCAACCCGATAGGGGACAGACGCAACCCGAGCTCCTCTGCCAGTGCTATGACAGCCTGCTGGTCGGTGCTCAGCCACTCGCCGCCAAGCTCGACCACGGCACCGTTTTCGAGGGTTGTCGAGAGCACCCGCCCACCGACGCGGTCTCGCGCCTCCAACACTGTGAGGCGGTGGTCGCCCTGGGACAGCCTGCGGGCGGCGGTGAGACCGGCCATTCCGGCGCCGATCACAACGATGCGGGCCACGAGCCCTATTCAGCAGTCTTCAGATCACCCAAGATTTGTGTAGCGGCGAGCCTGCCCGGTCCGCCCATGACACAGCCTCCGGGGTGGGTGCCCGAACCGCATTGGTAATAGCCGGCGATGGGCGTGCGGTATTGGTTCCAACCTGGCGCCGGACGGAAGAAATACATCTGGGGAGCGAGGAACTCGCCTGCATAGATATTCCCCTCCGTTAGTCCCACGGTCCTCTCAATGTCTAGGGGCGTCACGACTTCGCGGTGAAGGACGAGGTCGCCGAAGCCGGGGAAGAACTCTTCCAGTGTCGCTTGAACGACATCGCCGAGCTTCTCGCGCTCGGTATCCCAGTCGCCGCCTTTCAGTTCGTAGGGTGCGTATTGAACGAAGTTGGACATCACGTGCTTGCCGGCGGGAGCCATGTCCCGGTCGATCGTGGATTGGACACACGAGTCGAGATACGGCCGCTGCGAGTACCAACCGTATTTTGCGTCGTCGAACGCACGCTCGAGGTAATCCAC
>JAZGCP010000088.1:0-2516 GCA_036477035.1 Acidimicrobiia bacterium
CCGTCACTCCGAAGGCCTTCCCGATTGCGTTCCAATCCCAACCCGTGTTGACCAATGCCCGCACTGCTTCGACGATGTAGGTGATCGGATTAAAGGTGGCTACGACGTCGAGCCAACTCGGCAGCAACGCACTCGGCATGAACGACGTGGACAGAAAGAGCACCGGAAAGGTGATGAGGATGCCGATCATCATCGTCAACTCCCCGTTTCCGGTCCGAAGAGCGATGACGTTGGACAGACCTGCCCAGGCGATCCCGAAGCAAGCGGCGAGAACGATCATCATGAGCACCCCCAGCACTCCGGTTTCAAACCGCGCCCCCATGATCAGCGACACGCCCACAATGATGAGCGCCTGCAGCGCTATCCGCGTCGCATCCGCCATCACCTTCCCCAGCAGGATGCTGGACCGCCTAATCGGCGCGATCAGAAACTTGTCGAGCAGTCCGTCCTCGATGTCGGTCACCATCCCGATCCCGGATTGAAAAGCAGAGTTGAGCGCGGTGAGAGCGATGATGCTCGGTACCAAGAACTGCAGGTACGAGTCGTAGGCAAACCCAGGCAGTTGATCCAAACGAGCAAACACCTGGCTGAAGAGCAGAAGGAAGAGCAATGGCTGAAAGAGTGCGAAGAACAGCAGCAGCTTGACGCGGACCATCTTTCGCATCAGCCGGCCCCACAACACCGAGGATTCGCGGAAGGTCCTGATCATCGGGGCTTCCTCGCAGACATCATCCGACTCCGCGGCTTGAGCTCTTCGACCCGCATCTTGCCCCCGGTATGACGAAGAAAGACATCGTCGAGCGTCGGTTCCGACACCTCGAGGCGCGCCACGTGGATACCCGCAGCGTCGAGAGTTCGCACCACATCCGCCAATCGACCCGCCGCCTCCCGGGTGAATACCCGAACGGCCCCGTCGTAGGTTCGGGCGGTGCCTGCGTCCGAGTACCGGCCGATCAGTGCCGCGACCCGCTCGACCTCTGACCCCTCGATCCCCGCCGCCAAAGTCACCGTGATGGCGTCTCCACCCAGATCATCCTTGAGGGCCTGAGGCGTGCCCTCGATCGCAATGGCACCCTCATCGATGATGGCCAAACGTCCGGCGAGAGCATCGGCCTCCTCGAGATATTGAGTCGTGAGAAAGATGGTGACGCCCCGATCATTCAGTTCCCTCAAGTAGGCCCAAAGTGCACGACGCGTCTGGGGATCGAGTCCGATGGTCGGTTCATCGAGAAAGAGCAGCTCTGGATCGTGCGACAGAGCCTGTCCCAGGTCGAGCCGTCGCCGCATGCCTCCGCTGAACGTCCCGGCCCGCCGATCGGCTGCCTCGGTCAGCTGGAGGATCTCAAGCAGATCGTCGCCTCGCCGGCGGGCGTGGATCTTGGAGAGGCCATGAAGTCGGCCCTGCAGGACCAGGTTTTCCCTGGCCGTCAGGTCGTCGTCGACCCCGATGAACTGAGCTGCGTATCCGACGCGCCTGCGCACTTCCTCGGGTGCCACGGTCACATCGATGCCATCAACGACAGCCGAGCCCGACGTCGGCGCGAGGAGCGTCACCAGAATCCTGATGGTCGTCGTCTTGCCGGCACCATTGGGGCCGAGGAATCCAAAGATCTCACCCTTGTCAACTGTGAATGTGATGTCGTCCACCGCCCGGATTCCGCCCGGGAAGACCTTGACGAGATTCGATACCTCGATGAGTGGCATTGCGGTCGAGACTAACGCGCCGCTAGAGCCGCCCCGACGCCGTAGCGACCACGGAATGCCGAGTCGACCAGCGTCACAAACTCCTCGAACCCGACCGACCTGTCCCTGCTGTGCCGATCACACCGCGACAGATACGAAGTCGATCCGATCCAGATCCCTGTGGCAACGGCGCGGCATGGCGGCAATGTGCACCGCGGGGCTCCAGGGCCCATCCCCAGGTAGATCTCGAGGTCGTCGACCAACCGAGCCCGTTGCGCTCGGAAACCCTTCGTCCCCTCGATCACCTTGCCCCACAATCGGACGTGGCCTGCGGCCCAGACCCTGCGAGACGGTGGGGCAACGGCAGTCTTGGCTGCATACACACCGCAGGTGCATCCGAGCGCCGGGCTGCCTTCATTCGGGTGAGAGTTGGCCAGCACCCTCCGCTCTGGGGGCTGGAGCAATACGCCTGAGAGACACGTTGCCTCAATCTCTGGTCCCGACCACGGGTCGCCACTCGTGACAGACGCCAGCACCGGCTCCCCGTGCCGCGGCACGAGTCGCCAGACACGATGACCGACGAAGGCCGCGATCGTAAGGAGAGGATGGTTTTGTCGCAGAGCAGCATCCATGACGACAGAATGGCAGGTGTCGACGCCACGTCGCCAGCGCGCCACACTGGAATCGAGTTCGAGGAGCCAGATGCAGCACGACCCGACCAGGCCCGGTCAAGAGATCGAGCGATACGAGTGGGTTCACGTCGAGCCTGGCGACCTCCCGGTCGGCGGCGTCACCACCGTGATCGCGGCAAAGCGCGCAGTCGCCATCACCCG
>JAZGCP010000089.1:0-8447 GCA_036477035.1 Acidimicrobiia bacterium
TGGGTTTAGAACGTCGTGAGACAGTTCGGTCCCTATCCGTCGCAGGCGCAGGAGGTTTGAGAGGAGCTGTCCCTAGTACGAGAGGACCGGGATGGACGTACCTCTGGTGTGCCAGTTGTCTTGCCAAAGGCACGGCTGGTTAGCTACGTACGGAACGGATAAGCGCTGAAGGCATCTAAGTGCGAAGCCGGCCTCGAGATGAGACCTCCCACCGATTTTAATCGGGTAAGACCCCTGGCAGAACACCAGGTTGATAGGCCGGAGGTGTAAGCGCAGCAATGCGTTCAGCCGACCGGTACTAATCGGTCGAGGGCTTGAGTCGAATCTTTGATGTCTTGTGCTCGCTATGGAGTGCTCAGGGTGCTGAGCACACACCGGTTTCCGGTGGTGATAGCGGCGGGGAACCACCCGTTCCCATTCCGAACACGGAAGTTAAGCCCGCCAGCGCTGATGGTACTTGGGGCGTAGGCTCCCGGGAGAGTAAGTCGCCGCCGGATTTTTAGTTGAAGGGGCCGTCTGCAAGGACGGCCCCTTCTCGTTGCCATCGAGCAGCAAGATGATCGACATTGATGGTTGATGGTTCGTCGGTGTGGTTACAGGCGGCGCCGACTCCTGGTCACAGGGAGTTGGAGGTACCATCGTCTTATGCCGCCATCCAACGGGAAATCTGCGCGTCACCGCCAGTCGGGCCGGGGCGGACAACGGGGCCAGCAGCGCGATCAGTCAGACTCGCCCCGTTCGGGCCGTTCCGGGGGCCGCGGCTCCGATCGGAGCGCGCGGGGACAAGCGACCGCTGAAGTCACGCAGCGTCCCCGCAAGCCCTGGTCGCCAGAGGGGGGACAGCTTCCCAACTGGGTCAGCGAGCAGCTGGCGCGGGTGACGCCCAAGGCCAAGGTGGCCGCCGCCACCGAGCATCTGCTGGCCGCGGCAAGCTACTTCGCGTCTGGCAAGCATGGGAAGGCACTCCACGAGGCCCAACAGGCCAAGGAGCTTTCACCGCGGGATGCAACGATTCGGGAGATCCTGGCACTTTCGGCCTACCGGCTCGGCCGGTGGGATGTGGCGCTGCGAGAGTTGCGCACCTTCCGGCGGTTCACCGGAGAAGACACGCACATGCCGGTGGAGATGGATGTCCTCAGGGCACTCGACCGGGGTGACGACATCGAGTCCGTATGGAAGGCGTTCAACGGGATGCGCGGCGGCATGCGCTCCACGCGCGACGAGGCAAGGGTCGTATTCGGGTCATACCTCCTCGATTCGGGTGACGCCCGGCGCGCCTGGAAGGTGACTGACCCGAAGAGAATGTCGGCCAACCCCGAGGAGAGCGAGCTTCGGGTGTGGTACGTCGCATCGCGGGCGGCCCAGCGGCTTGGCGACAAGGTGACGGCTCGCCAGATCTACGAAGCGATCGAGCAGGCCGATACCGCCTTCCCGGGTCTCGACGAGCTAGGCCGGGAACTTCGTAGCGATTAGGCCTTCGGCCAGATTTCAGATCTCAGATTTCAGATCTCAGGAAGAAGTGCGATCGTCTGATGTCTGATGTCTGATGTCTGATGTCTGATGTCTGATGTCTGTCAGTCCCTCAGTGACAACCAGCGCTGAATCCCGGCGAGCTGCATCGGCCAGTAGCTATTGCGGTCGTAGCGGTCGATGAGTTCCTCGTCGTAGCCGTCGGCGCGGTACCCGTCGAGGACCCAATTTCGCATCGCGGCAACCGGATCATCGTTGTCGGCTACACCTTCTACCCACTCCACCCATCGCCAGAGGCGTTCTTCGGCGAGAGCGAGCGTCTGCTGCGGTCTCGGATCGGCTCCGAAGTGGGCAAAACCCAGAAACGCCGGTTCCAGCGAGGCCATGCGGTGGAGTTGTTCCGTGATCAGAGCGGGGTCGAAGTCCGGCGGTGGCGTGTTCGGCTGAACCATGTGCCCGTGGGGAAAGGCGATCCCGACCGCATCTCCGACGAAGCAAGCGCCGGTCATCTGTTCGAAGAACACGATGTGGTGTTTGGCATGACCCGGTGTGTACATGACCTCTACGGCTCTGCCGTTGCCGAGTGGAATGGTGTGGCCTTCGTCGAGTATTAGGAGTCGGTCCTCGGTGAGCGGCTCCATCGGGCCCCAGAGGTCGAGCATGCCCTGGGGGGAGTAGATGCGAGTGGCAGAGTCCCACAGTCGCTCTGGGGACATCAAGTGGCGAGCTCCGGCTGCGTGTACCCCGATCGAGACGTTGGGGAAGCGCTGTGCGAATTGCCCGGCGCCGCCTGCATGATCCAGGTGCACGTGGGTTACCGCCATCACGGAGAGATCGTCGACTCCGATGTGATCCAGGGCCTCGTAGAGGCGCCCGATCGACCGGGACGGCCCACATTCGATGAGTACACGGTTCGGTGTGTCGAACAGGTAGCAGGCGAGGCGTTCGGCCTCGTCGTGCATGTAGGCATCGATCAGATAGAGATCGTGACCGAGATCGGTCACCGATACTGTTGGCATTGATGAGAACGGTAGCGGGGCGCTCAGAACGCTAGCGGGGGCGCTCTCCGAATTCGGGAGCGCGGCGCCGGTTCCGGATGCTTCTTCCACGTGTCACACCACGGTCGTAGCCTGACGCCGCGGCATCCTGAAAGGAATGTCGTATGGATCTCAATCTCGTCGTTTTAGCCGGCCGACTGGCGGCACCCCCCGAGATTCGTCAGTTCGAGTCCGGGGCCCGACTGGTGCGCTACCTCATCACCGTGAGATCCGAGGAGCCGACCCGCCGCGTCGATGTGATTCCGGTCACATTGTGGGAGCCGTCCGATGGACTGCTCGATGCTGACCCGCATCCGGGAACTCGGCTCTGGGTCGCCGGGTCGGTCCAGCGTCGTTTCTGGAGCGCATCGGAGGGTCGCAGGAGCAGACTGGAAGTCGTGGCCGACCAGGTATGTCCTCGAGACTCCGGCGGCGTCTGACGACACAGCCTGATCAGGTCGGCGGGGGCCTCTAACCTCGCAGCCGTGCGACGTGTGGCAATTTCAGCAGCATCGCAGCCGGGGGCGACAGCCGCGGTTGCGGTAGCCGACGCCGGAGGTAACGCAGTCGATGCCGCCATCGCGGCCACCGTCACGGGCATGGTCTCTGATCCGGGCATCATCGGGCCGGGCGCCGGGTGCTTCATCACGGTGTGGCCCGAGGCCGGTGACCCGGTGGTCATCGATGCGAATGCGGTGATGCCCGGTCTCGGGCGACCAGCCGCGCCCACTTCGTTCGGCGATCGGGTTCGGATGGAGTACGGAGGGGGCATGGACACTCTGGTGGGCCCTTGCTCGGTCGCGGTTCCCGGAGTTTGGGCTGGGTTGGGGAGGGCCGCAGACCGCTTTGGAGCGGTCGCATGGCACACGATCATGGAGCCGGCGATCTCGCTGGCCGCCGGTGGCTTTCCCTTCAGCGGAGTGAGCGAGGCGTACCTCTCCTATGCCCACGATCCGATCTACGACAAGTTCCCGGACAGCTTTGCGGTGCTGCACCACCCGGACGGATCGCGCATGGCCGAGGGGGATACGCTGCTGATCGACGGTCTCGCCGACAGTCTGCGCATCATCGCCGACGAGGGTCCCGATTCGTTCTACACCGGCTCGATCGGGCAGCGGCTGGTCGATGCGATGCGGGAATGGGACGGCAACATCACGGTGGAGGATCTCGAGTCGTATGAGGCGATCGAGCGCGAGCCGATCTCGATCGACCTCAATGGATGGCGGATCGTCACCAACCCGGCTCCTGCGATCGGCGGCGCCATTCTGGCGTCGATGCTGCTTCTGAGTCACCCGGGTGGTTTCGACGAGTGGTCCCAGGCTGGAGCCAGAGGACTCGCCGAGGTCCAGCGATCGGTGCTGGCCTACCGAGCAAACTTGCTGGACGGCGCATCTGATGTGGATAAGGCAGTCGCCGATCTCTTGCAGAAAGCTCGACTGGGTGATCATCGTGGGTTGGTATCCTCACCGTCCACCATCCATGTATCGGCAGTAGATACGGGCGGACTGGCGTGCTCGATCACGACGTCGGCGGGCTACGGATCCGGGGTGATGATTCCCGGTACCGGGTTGTGGCTCAACAACTCGCTCGGCGAGGTCGAGCTGTTTCCGGAGGGCATGGAGCGGTTTGCACCGGGGGATCGACTGGCGTCGAACATGGCCCCGACGATTGCCGGCGGTCCAAACGGTGCGGTGATGGCAGTCGGCAGTCCCGGAGCCAGTCGGATCACCACGGCCCTTGCCCAGGTGCTGACGAACTTCATCTCGTTCGAGATGTCGGTGAGCGAGGCCGTCGAGCATCCTCGTCTCCACGTCGAGGTGTTTGATGGAGAACCGACGATCGCCTATGAGCCGGGAATACAGGTTGAGGCATTTGACGGCTTCCGGCTGCGCCGGTTCCCCGATCTATCGATGTACTTCGGAGGAGTCGGTCTGGCGATGTACGACCCGGACGCCGGTCTGTTCGAGGTGGCCGATTCGCGCCGTACCGGGGCCACTGCGATCGGCGGGCTCTGAGCCGGCGATCACGGTCCCAGACTTCCTCGGCATCGCGCTAGATCCGCTACGACTCGCCCTGCTGAGGACCGGAGGGCGGGTGCCGGGCCCCCGGTGGGCCACCTAGGGTCCGGGCATGTGTAGAAGCATCGTTCGACTGCGTGAAGGCAGCCAAATTCACGATCGTGACGGAATGGAGGCGGCAGCGTTGCAGTATGTCCGCAAGGTATCGGGCTTTCGGCAACCGTCGAAGGCCAACCAAGTCGTCTTCGACGAGGCAGTCGCCGCTATAGCCGGCGCCACCGAGTCGCTGATGGAGTCGCTGCAGTTGCGAGCCTGAGTGACCCGACTCGAGCAACCTCGACCCCTGGGTCAAGGATCAGCGCAACCCTCGAGTCGTTATTGAGGGCGACCCGCCCTCTGCTCATTTCTCCTTCGGCGGCGAATCCCAGTCATGGAAGTCCTCGCCGGCCAGCTCGGACAGGATGTCGACCGCAGCCGTGGCGCCGGCACCGGCGGAGATGATGGCCTGGCTCCGCTTGGGGCGGATCGAGCGGCCGACCACATAGACCCGCGGTAGCGATGAGCGGAACTCGGCATCCACCGTGATGCTGCCATCAGGCATCTCGGCCAGGCCCAGACTGCGGCCTAATTCGGGCGAGCGGCCTTCGGATAGGATGAGGTAATCCGACCGGACGGTTTCCCCGTCCTCCAATTCGAGCACAAACTCCTCGTGGTCGACTTCGATGGCGACAACCCGGGCAGGATTGAACTCAGCGCCTGCAGCCTGTACTTGGGCGCGGGCTTCGGCTTGGAACTCAGAGCCGGGAACCGCAGAGACACCGAGGTAGTTGTGTAGGAGGGCGAAGTGGATCGCCGTCTGGTCGTCTCCGAATACCACGGCCGTGTGGCCGTTCTTGGCAATGAACAGCGCGGCGCTGAGCCCACCGGGGCCGTCTCCAACGATGGCGACAGATGCCATTGGGTTTACCTCCCATATATGGTCTGACTAACACAACCGAGGAATCATGAGCGATCTTCCAACCACAGATACCGAGTGGCGCCAACGGCTGGCGCCGGATCGATTCCACGTACTTCGTGAGGGCGGCACGGAGCGGCCCTTCACGGGGATCTACTGGGACGACAAGACGGATGGTATGTACCGCTGTGCAGGGTGTGGCACCAAACTCTTCGAGTCCTCCACCAAGTACGACAGCAGGTCGGGCTGGCCCTCGTTTACGGTGCCGGTGGAGGGCGCGGTCGACACCAAGGAGGACCGCAGCTCGGGGATGACTCGCACTGAAGTCACCTGCGCCACCTGTGGAGGTCACCTCGGCCATGTGTTCCCAGACGGTCCCGGACCTGAAGGTCTCCGCTACTGCATCAACAGCGCTTCGCTCGATCTGGACGCCACTGAGTGACAGACCTGGTCACGGGAGCCGACGGGAATTTGCGCTGTGCGTGGTCGGATGGTGATGAGCTCTACGACGCATATCACGACTTCGAGTGGGGGAGGGGAGTGGCGACAGATCACCGTCTCTTCGAGAAGATCGTGCTCGAGGGATTCCAGGCCGGACTGGCCTGGATCACGATTCTCCGCAAGCGGGAGCGATTCCGCCAGGTGTTTGTCGGATTCGATCCGGCGCTGGTCGCCGGGTTCTCCGAAGCGGAGGTGCTGCAGTTGCTCGATGACCCCGGAATCGTCCGGCACCGCGGCAAGATCGAGGCAACCATCAACAACGCCGAACGGGCCCTCGAAATGATCGAAGAATTCGGTTCGATAGCAGCCTATGTGTGGCCCTTGGCGTCTTCGTTGGATGCGGCCGCGCCGGCGGCCATCTCCGACATCGCGGCTCAGACCGAGGTATCGGCGACACTTTCCAAGGATCTCAAGCGGCGCGGCTGGAAGTTCGTGGGCCCGACGACGATGTACGCCTTCATGCAGGCCATGGGGCTGGTGAACGACCACCTGGCGGGGTGCTGGGTCCGAGACGCCTGTGAGGCTGAGCGAGCCCCGTTGCTGGAGCGCTACCGAGCCCTCCCGGCCGCCCAATAGACTTCTCTGGGCGTCGTTTCAGGGCTCATCAAGCCACCGACGCGACCGGCGCTCTCTCAGTGATCGTGACCGGCGTGCTCGTGCTGGTGGTCCTCGTCGGTCTGCTGCTCGGCGATCTGGCGGTGGACCTGGTCCATATCGACTTCCTTGATTTGTGAAATCAAGTTCTCGAACGTTTCGGCAGGAAGGGCCCCGGCTTCGCTGTAGAGCACGACGTTGTCGCGAAACACCATGAGGGTTGGGATGGAGCGCACATTGAAGAACCCGGCCAGTTCGGATTGGGCCTCGGTATCGACCTTTCCGAAGACGATGTCGGAGTGCTGCTCCGAAGCCTCTTCGAACGTCGGACCAAAGACACGGCACGGGCCGCACCATTCGGCCCAGAAGTCGACGATCACCGTGTCGTTGTCGCTGATCGTTGCTTCGAAATTGTCCTTGGTCAGTTCGACGGTAGGCATGGTTCTCTTTCGCAGTTGTTGGGTGACTGTCGGTGGTGGAACCATGAGCAGGGTGGGGACATTCCCACCGGATTCAGAATCCAGGTGTTAGTTTCGTCACTGTGACAGAACCACGCCGTAAGCAGACTGCCTGTCCATGGTGCGGGGGCGTGGTCCATCAGCCCGCCACCGGCCGTCCCCGCACATATTGCCGCGATTCACACCGCCAGCGTGCCTACGAGGCGCGGCGCCTTGGGTGGCGCGCCGGGTTGGGTCCGGGCGAAGCGATCGTCACCACGGACGCTCTGGCCGATCTCGGAGATCGGGTCACGGTGCTCGAGGCGGCGCTGGAAGACGTTGCGGAGGATCTTCGCCACGGCCACAGCCTCCAGGCCTACCGCGCTGCGTTCGATCACCTCCACGCCGCCGCCTCCGGTCTGGTCGATCATCGGCTCTCGGTCAGGGCGCTCACGCCACCGCGGCCTGAGGGTGCCCATTGAGGCTCGCCCAACGCCCATAATCCACGTTATGTCAAGTTAACCTGGATTGGTAATGGGACCGCACAATCGGTTCAATCTTCCTGATTATGTCAAGTTAGCCTGGATTGGTAGCGGGCACCGCAATCGGCTCAATCTTCCTGATGATGTCAAGTTGACCTGGATTAGTAATGGGACCGCAAACTGTTCATCTGACGGTCCCCGATCGTGCTTCTACCGGTCCAGGAGCGACCGGAGGCGTGCCAGGGCTGGCGGGAACGTCTCGGGCGTGTAATTGAAGCCGGCGATCACGATCTCATCGACGCCTGCGGCCTGGTAGGCGTCGATCTGATGCCGGATCTGGTCGGGAGTTCCGACCAGACCGCCCCGATCCCCCATGTCGCTCCGGGTCGAGGCTGCTTCCTCCGGGTCGTCCACGAAGATGAGAAAGGCGTTGGCAGAAAGAGACACTTCGGCGGGATCGCGGCCCGCGTCTTGGCAGTGCCGATCGAGGATGGCCCTCTTGCGGGTCATCGTTTCGGGCGTGCCCCACATGTTTGAGTGCGTGGCGTAACGGGCTGCAGTACGGAGCGTGCGGAGTTCGCCGCTCCCACCGATCAGCAGCGGCATCGGGTTCTGGATCGGCTTGGGCTCCAACGGGGCGTCTATCAGCTCGTAGTGAACTCCCTCGACCGTCGATCTAGGGCCGGCGGACATCAGAGCAGTGATGACTGCCGCCGCTTCCTCCAGGCGGTCGGAGAATCCGAGAGGCGTGGGGTACGGGATGCCGTAGCGGCGGTGTTCGTTCTCCTGCCAGCCGGAACCGAGCCCCAGCAGCAGCCGGCCGTTCGAGATGTGGTCGATCGTGGCTGCCATCTTGGCCAGTACGGGCGGCTGGCGGTAGGTGTTGCCGCTCACCAGGACTCCGAGGCGGACCCGCGGGACGAGACCCGCCAGCGCCGCCACCAGGCTCCAGC
>JAZGCP010000009.1:0-3571 GCA_036477035.1 Acidimicrobiia bacterium
CCCCCGAATGGCTTCCAACGTTCCCGCTCCCATCCGACCACCGTGGCGAGGCGATCGATTACGTGACCGCTCCCGATGCCGAGTCGCTCATGTGGATCGCCAACCTCGGTGCCATCGAGATTCACCCCTGGCTGAGCAGAGTCATGGCCCCTGATCGCCCCGACTTCGCCATCTTCGACCTCGACCCGGCCGACGGGGCGACCTGGGACCAGGTGGTGATGGTGGCCAACCTCGTAAACGTTGCCTTGGAGAGACTCGGGTTGGCGGGCTATCCAAAGACCTCCGGGGCGACCGGCCTCCACATCTACGTTCCGATCGAGCCAGACCACGAATACCGGCGGGTCCGCCGCTTCGTCGAAGCGATCGGGAGGCTCATCACCGGGGCCGATCCGGGATTGGCGACGATGGAATGGGATATTCCGAAACGATCCGGGAAGGTCTTTATCGACCACAACCAAAATGTAGGTGGGAAGACGATCGCCTCGGTGTATTCGGTGCGGCCCAGACCGGGGGCGCCGGTTTCGACGCCGCTGCTGTGGTCAGAGGTAGAAACGGTCGACCCATCGGACTTCACTATCGCCACAGTGTGGGACCGCCTCGCACGCCACGGAGACCTGTTCGCACCGGTCCTACGCGGTGGCCAACGGTTGGATCGAGCCGAGGAGGCATTGGGGCTTTGAGTCAGGAGTCGGGAGTCGGGAGTCCGGAGTCGGGAGTCTGGAGTCTGGAGTTGGGTCTCAGGACTCGATCACGAAGTGCCAACAGCATCGCTCGTATCTCGATGCACTCCTGCTCAAGGGGTTCGCTGACCCTAGAAGAGATGTAGCCCAGATCCCGTCCGAGACCCATCTGGTACTCCAGCTCACTGGCCGACCCGACTGCGATGTCGAGGAATCTCGCATAATCCCGCCGGCTCCTTCGTCCAGCACCTTCAGCGATATTCGATGGGATGCTGACCGCTGAGCGGCGAATCTGTGAGCGAAGTCCATACCGCTCGTCGGCAGGAAAGCGACGGGTGGCTTCGTAGACGGCGAGAGCAAGCATATGGGATCGATTCCATACCTTGAGGCGCTTGAAGTAACGCACAACTAAGAGATGCCAGATGAATCGGGCTCCGTCAAGGACTCTGGACTCTGGACTCCGGACTCCTATTCTCTCTTCTTGTGTCCGACACCATGCCGGTCACCGCACGAGAAGTGCTCGGTGGCGGGCTCCGCATCGTCTTTCGGTTTATCAAGGCGCGTCCTTGGGCGTTTGCGCTCGCCGTCACCGGGGCGATGCTGTTTTCGGCGGCGATCATCGCCTCTTCCGCGGTGATCGGGTGGATCACCGACACCACGATTCTTCCGGTGCTGACCGAGGACGTGCCGGCCTCAGACAGGATCCCGGCGGTCGTGTTCGCCGTCGTTATGGTTTCGATCTGGAAGGCCGTCTCCGTTGTGCTGCGTCGCACATCGGCCGGGTGGCTCCAGTTGCGGAGCCAGCAAGATCTACGAGGCCAACTCATCCGTCATCAGCTGGATCTGGAGCTGAGTTGGTTCGGACGTCAGTCGATCGGCGATTTGCTGTCGGTAGCCGACAACGACACGCAGCGCAGCACCAGTGTTCTCGCTCCACTTCCGTTCGCCACCGGGGTGTCCTTGCTCATCATCGGCACAGTGGTCCTATTGGCGCTGCTCGACATTTGGCTCGGGTTGGTGGGCCTTTTGGGAATGTCTCTCATCGTCTACATCGAGGCGCGGGCCGCCATGAGCCTCTACCCGTACTGGGAGAGAATCCAGACCCAGTTGGGAGTCGTCGCCGGGGTTGCCCATGAGAGCTTCGATGGAGCGCTCACGGTCAAGGCTCTCGGGCGCGAGGACTACGAGACCGCAAGGCTCCGAACGGAATCAGACGAACTGCGCGATCGCAACATCTATGTGGGTGTTCGGTGGGAGACATATCGCACGATCATCGTCACTCTCATCCCGGCAGTGAGCCTCGTCGTGCTGTGGGTCGGCGCTGCTCGGGTCGGTGCCGGAGCTATAACTCCCGGCGACATTGTGACGGCCCTCTACCTCCTTGCGCTTCTCTCCTTCCCGATCCAGCTCATCGCTTTCGTGTTGTTCGACCTTGCCGTCGCCATGCCGGCGTGGGCGCGAGTTTCCGCCGTACTCGAGGCGGACGAGCGGGTGACATACGGTGAGGCCGTTGCCGACATCGGTGGCGGTGCCGCCCCGGTCGATTCGGATGAGGTGACTTTCGGGTACGACTTGGACGAGGTGGTCCTCAGCGGGGTGGTGGTCGACGTGCCGGCAGGCCGCACCGTTGCAATCGTGGGTCCGACCGGCTCCGGGAAGACGACGCTCACACTTCTCATGGCACGCTTGTGGGACCCGGCGACGGGTCAAATCCATATCGACGGCCGCGACGTGCGCGACTTTGCTCGTTACCAACTGTCGCGCGAGGTCGCCTACGTTGCGCAGACGGCGTTCCTTTTCGACGACACCGCACTGGGCAACATCACGATGGGACTCGAATTCCGGCTCGATCAGGTACGCGGAGCAGCTCGCCTTGCCGGCGCAGACGACTTCATCCAGGAGCTTCCCGACGGCTACGACACCCGCATCGGAGAGCGGGGCGCATCCCTCTCGGGTGGTCAACGGCAGCGGATAGCACTGGCCAGGGCGCTGGTGCGCAATCCCCGAGTACTCATCATGGATGATGCGACCTCGGCGGTGGATCCCTCTGTAGAGGTCGAGATCCTGCACCGGCTTCGGTCGGCAGAGCTTCCTTCGACGGTCCTGCTCGTCGCATACCGGCCATCTTCGATCCGGCTCGCCGACGAGGTGATATTTGTCGATGAGGGACGGGTGGTTGCTCAGGGCGACCACGCCGATCTTCTCGCCGCGCAACCGGGCTACGCCCGGCTTGTCCAGGCCTATGAGAATGAGGCGGCGGCGCGGGCGGCAGGTGGCGCATGACGACGGCTGCGCCCGACCTTTCTACCTTTGCTGCAATTCGACGCGCCGTGGTCGAGGCGCCTGTTATCGCCCACCGGCTTTGGGTGGTGCTGCTCCTCAACCTGGGCGGCACTGCGTCCCAGGTGCTGATTCCGGTCATCGTTCAGCAGACGCTCGACCGCTATCTAATCGGCACCGAGCGTGTCGACGTCGGCGGGGTTGCTACCGCGGTTGGCCTGGGGATGGTCGTCGTTGTCATTGGCGGTTTCATGACGCGAACCGGTTTGGTCAGACTGGTAAGGCAGGCTTCGACCGGGATCTCGGAACTGAGAGTGTCGGTGTTCGCACACCTCTTCCGACGATCGGTTCTCCACGTGCAGACCGAACGACGAGGTGCGCTGGTCTCTCGCGTCACATCGGATCTCACAACGATGCAGGAGTTCCTCGAATGGGGTGGGGTGATGTTCCTCATCAACGGCACTCAGGTGGTCGTGTCATTGGTCGTGATGGCGATCTACGAGTGGCGGCTGGCGCTCATCGTGGCTGTGGGTGTGGTCATCTACGCCGCAAACCTGATGTGGTCGCAGCGGGTGCTTCGGCGGCGCTACGACAGGGTGCGGGAACGTGTG
>JAZGCP010000090.1:0-9746 GCA_036477035.1 Acidimicrobiia bacterium
CAGCAATCCGTGGCATAAGGCACCACCGAACGCATCCCCGGCGCCTAATCCGTTGACTACATCGACGTCAAGTGGAGCTACCCGCTCGGTGTTGCCAGGCCAGGCCATTAGGACCCCGGCCGGACCCATCTTGACGACGGCGAGATCGAGTCCCAGGTCGAGCAGCCGTGCCGCTTGTTGCTCGGGCGTGCCAGATCCGACGACGATGGCACATTCCTCTTGGTTGCCGACGGCCACCGTGGCGTGATCCAAGGCGAATCGCTGATACTTCCCTGCCTCCTGGGGCGAAGACCAAAAACTCGGTCGATAGTCGAGGTCGTGGATGGTGTGCTCCTTGCGTCCCCGCTCTTCCAAAGCCGCAAACGTGGCCGACCGGCTCGGCTCATCTGACAACCCGGTGCCGGTGGTCCAGAAGATCTCAGCGAGGCGAATGGCGTCGAAATCGAGATCGTCGACCGCGATGTTCATATCCGGTGCTTTCGGCTCCCGGTAGAAGAGGAGCGGGAAGTGATCGGGCGGGTAGATCTCGGGGAACACCAGAGGGGTTCGCAGCACCGGGTCGGTGCCGACGTATCTGTCGTCCACCCCGAAGCCGCGGAGGGCGACGCGCACATACTCACCGAACCCGTCATCGCCGACGCGAGTGATCACCGCGCTCGAATGGCCGTAGCGTGACGCGGCCACCGCCACGTTCGTCGGACTTCCGCCGAGGAACTTGTCGAACGACTTGACCTGCGATAACGGCAACCCGATCTCGGGCGGATACAGGTCGACGCCGACACGGCCGAGAGTCAAGACTTCGAACATGTCTTCCGTCACGAAAGGGAGCCTCCGACGACCACCAACAACCCGCCGCAACCGAATGAGACATCGTGCACCGTGCCGCCACCCCCGAATGGCGCCTTGACAGAACTCACAGGATGCCCGCAACGTCGTCCAAGAACTCGAAGCTCCGCGCAGCAGCTGTCATTGGGCCTCGACCCGGCTCGGGCTCCTCGTCCAGCACGACATCCTGCTCGATGACGTACCAGCCCTGGTAACCGTCGCCTTCGAGCACGACGATGAATCCCTCGATGTCGAGGCTGCCGTCACCGAGCGGAAGGAAGAGGCCTTCGATCACTGCCTGACGAAAAGCGAGGTCGCCGGAACGGACCCGGCGCGCCAGCTCTTCGTCCAGATCCTTGAGGTGCACGTGAGACACCCGACCGGCCGCAGCCTGCGCGATACCCACCGGATCGGCCCCGGCCAGAGCCAGATGCCCGGTGTCGATACACAGATCCACCCGGGATTGGTCGAGTACACGCTCGACGTCAGCCTGACGCACGACCGCCATGCCCCAGTGCGGATGGAGCGCGGTCTTCAACCCATGTCCGGCCGCGATCCAGATCGTGCGATCGAGACTGGCCAAGAAGGTGGCCCATTCGTCTTCGGTCAACTCGATCTCTTGGTCGTAGCCGGAATGATGCGAGTCGGGCCCGAGAACCATGACCCGGGCACCCGTGCCGGCGAGGGTCGCCGCCGCGCGATCTATGTATGCGAGGTTCTCCGAGACCAGCTCAGGTCGATAGAGAACCGCCGGTATGAAGCCGCCCACAAGTGTCAATTCGAACCGATCCAGCAGAAGTCGCAACTCCCCAACCTCTTCAGGCAAATAGCCATCCGGACCAAGCTCAGTCGCCGACAAGCCGATCTGGTGCATCTCGGCCAGAACCCGTTCACGGTCCATCAGGTGGCCCCAGCCGGGAGATCCATCCACCCCCCAGGTAATCGGGGCGCCGGCGACGCGATCCAGGAACGTCATGCCACTTCTTCCAAAGTGACAATGCGGCCCTCTCTGGCCGATACGGAGCATGCCTCGGCAATCACCAAAGCGGCTCGAGCGTCGGTCACGGTGCATCCGTTCGAATCACCGTTTCGAACCATGGCGAGGAACGCATCCATTTCGAGAGCATAAGTTCGACCGAAACGCGGAATCCACTCCGTGTATGGATCGGTGGGCGGAAGTACGCCCGACTCGAGCGACCGAAGAGGAGTACGCGGATCGAGACCCACGGCCACAGAATCCTTTGTCCCGAAGATCTCCATGCGGACGTCGTATCCGACGGGATCCTGGCGCGAACCGCACAACACCGCCAGCGTGCCGTCGTCGAGCCACAGCGTCACCGCAGTCTGGGCGTAATCGTCGAACTCACCGAACCACTCGAACCCCTTGGTGGCGCCGGCCGCATGGACGCGAACGACCTCCCGACCGGTCACGAAGCGAAGAATGTCGAAGTCGTGGACCAATTGATCTCGGAACTCGCCACCGGAACGTGCGATGTAGTCCTCGGTCGGCAGCTCGTAATCGTGATGTTGTCCAACAATCAGCGTGACGATTCCGAGACTGCCGTCGGCGACCGCATCGCGCGCTGTGCGATAAGCCGGATCGAACCGGCGGTTGAACCCGATTTGGACCGGGATATCGCCCTGCGACACGACCGCCACCGCCCGGTCGGCAGCAGCAAGGCTCAATGCAAGTGGCTTCTCGCACAATGCAGGCACCCCGTGCTTGACGGCGAGCTCGATCAGATCCACATGCGTGTCGGCAGGCGTGCAGATCACCACTGCATCGGCCGATTCGAGGATCGCTTCCACATCCGACACGGATTCGGCGCCCCACGCTGCCGCGATGCGCTCTGATTTAGCGGGCACGGCGTCGGTCACGACGATGGAAGACACGTCTGGGTGACGACTCAGGTTTTCGGCATGAATCGCACCGATACGCCCCGCACCGACGACACCCACTCTCACCCGCTACCTCCTTCAAAGCTGACGAGTCGAACCGGTTGGAACGTTCCAACGAAGGAAAGTATGCTCGGCCTCACTTCGATGTCAAGACACGAATCCGTCCTTGAGGGAGCAACCGTCGAGACCCCGATCATCCGACGTGATATTCACGTCGATGGGAGCAGCACTGGTCTGCCGATCAAGGGGCCGGGGATGCAGGTTTCACTGAGGGCCGTACGTGGCTCATGACCCAGGAGTGACGATGGACACAGTGCAACTCACCACCGGGCAAGCGATTGTGCGCTGGCTGCTGGCGCAACGGACCGAGATCGACGGTCTGGATGTCCCCCTCTTTCCCGGTGTGTTCGCGATATTCGGTCACGGCAATGTGGTCTCTCTCGCCGAGGCACTTGCCAAGGTCCAGGACGAGTTGCCGACCTGGCGGGGTCACAACGAGCAATCCATGGCGCTCGCTGCGGTCGCCTTCGCCAAGGCGAAGCGTCGGCGCCAAATCATGGTCGCCACCTCTTCGGTGGGACCGGGGTCGACCAATATGGTGACGGCAGCCGCGGTCGCTCATGCCAACCGGCTACCGCTCCTACTGATCAGCGGCGATACCTTCCAACACCGCATCGTGGATCCGGTGCTGCAGCAGGTCGAGCACTTCGGAAGTCCCTCGACAACGGTGAGTGACGCGTTTCGGGCAGTCACTCGCTTCTGGGACCGTATCACTCGACCCGAACAGATCATCCAGTCCCTGCCCCAGGCACTCGCGATCATGCTCGACCCGGCCGAATGTGGTCCGGCATTTTTCGGGTTGCCGCAGGACATTGCAGCCGAGGCCTACGGCTTTCCTGTGCGATTCTTCGAAACCACCCTGCATTCGATACGCCGACCCGGCCCCGATGCCCGCGAAATCGCAGCAGCCGCTGCCGTGCTCGGAGCAGCAGACAAGCCGTTGCTCATCGCCGGAGGCGGTGTCCACTACTCCGACGCGGTGGCCGAGTTCACGGCCTTTGCGGTCGCCAGGGGGATACCTGTGGTGGAAACCGTGGCCGGCAAGGCCACTCTGGTCCACGATCACCCGAACTTCGCCGGTCCGATCGGGGTAACCGGCAGCACCTCGGCCAATACACTGGCAGCGGATGCCGACGTGGTCGTAGCAGTCGGAACCCGACTCCAGGACTTTACGACCGGATCGTGGTCTGTCTTCAGGAACCCGCGAATGAAGCTGGTGTCGATCAATGTCGCACGGTTTGATGCCACCAAACACCACGCCATATCGGTCGTCGGCGACGCTCGAATATCGCTCGAGGCCCTCGACACGGTGCTCGGCAACTATCGCTCCCCGGCCGGGTGGCTTGATCACGCCGCCAACGAGCGGAGCGGATGGCGTGGCTACCTCGACGACTACGTCGGCGGCGACTTCGACCTTCCAACATATGCCCAGGTAATCCGGGCGATCAACGACGTCGTCGATGACGACGACTATCAGGTGGCTGCCGCCGGAGGGCTTCCGGGCGAGATCAACATGGGTTGGGAGACGAAATCAGTCGGCTCCATCGACATTGAATACGGCTATTCATGCATGGGATATGAAATCCCTGGTGCGTGGGGAGCGAAGATGGCACTACCCGATCGGGACGTGATCTCGTGGGTTGGTGATGGTTCATACCTGATGATGAACTCAGACATCCATTCGACCGTTGCAACCGGGCACAAAGTCATATTCATCGTGTGCGACAACGGCGGCTTCGCGGTAATCAATCGGCTTCAGATGAACACGGGAGGAGAGGAATTCAACAACCTTCTGCAGCACACGAAGAGGGTCAACGACACCCGGGTCGATTTCGTAAAGCATTCCGAATCGATGGGAGCCCTTGCGGAGAGAGTCGCCAGCATCGAGGAGCTGCAGGCAGCTTTCCGCAGAGCCAAGGCCGCAGACCGCAGTTACGTCATCGTGATCGACACCCATCCGTACCAATGGACGGAGGGGGGGTCCTGGTGGGAGGTGGGCGTTCCCGAAGTGTCCGATCGCGACCAGGTCCTGGTGGCCCGCGCCGAATTGGACGCAGAACGCAAGCACCAGCGCCTTGGGACCTGGAGCAAGCCGTAAGCGTGGACTCGACGTGATCCGATACGTGGGCAAGACCTTTGCGGCTTCGTTTCCGTCAAGCCAGGCCGCGGTGTTCTCGCACGGCTCGTCTCAGACGGTTGTCGAGTGAGACACCCAACCATCCTCGACGTCGCCGAGGAGGCCGGCGTATCGAAATCGCTGGTTTCTCTCGTCATGAGGGGTTCCGGCAGCGTTAGTCCATCGAGCAGGATGGCGGTGCTGCAGGCGGCAAAGAAACTGGGATATCGCCCCAATGCTGCGGCACGCACCATGGTTCGGCAACGGTCACATGTGATAGGTGTGATGGTGTCGAATCTCCACAACCCGTTCTTCGCCGACGTGATCGACGGCATCGACATGGCGGTCACGGACGCCGGTTATCGGGCCATCCTGACCACCGGCAACCGGGAACCAGAGCGCGAGCGCCTTGCCACCGCAACTCTGCTGGAGATGCGGGTGGACGGTCTGATTCTGGTTTCACCTGTGGTCCGCCGGGAATGCGCCATCGAGGCCTCACAATCAGTGCCGACGGTCGTCGTCGGCAAGGCAACGAGAACGGCGACAGTCGACAGTGTCACCAACGACGACCGCCGCGGGGCCCGGATGGTCGTAGACCATCTGGTGGAACTCGGACACCGCCGCATCGCGCATATCGACGGCGGCGTCGGAGCCGGTGCCAAACCACGCCGAACCGGTTACGCCCGTTCGATGGAGCAGCACGGGTTGCAGAGCGAGATCCGATCGGTCAAGGGCGGCTTCACCGAAGAGGGTGGAAGCATCGGGATGCGGAGCCTCCTGCTAAACGGCACTCGACCGACTGCCGTCTTCGTCGCCAACGACCTTGCTGCCAACGGCGCACTCGAGGTGCTCGACGCCGAAGAGCTCGCCGTCCCCGGCGACATCTCGGTGGTCGGCTACGACAACATCGCCCTGGCCGCCAACCACCGTCTCGGGCTGACGACCGTGGACCAGCCCCGGCACGACATGGGACACATGGCGGCCGGTCTGATCCTGCGAAAGATCGGCCGGGGCCACGTGCCCGCCAGTCACGTCGTCCTCCCGCCAAAGCTGGTCATGCGTGAATCGACCGGCCCACCGCCCCACCACCACCCGACACCAACGAAGCAGCAGCCGTGAGCCTCATCAACCACTGGATCGACGGCGAGTCTGTTTCTGCGACAACAAAGCGAACGGGCCCGGTGTTCAATTCGGGGTCCGGTGCCCGAACGGCGCAAGTGGCGACAGCCTCCGGCGACGATGTCGCGCTGGAAGGAGCCCACTTCTGCACGCGGCCCCAAGTCATCATCAGCCGCTGGAGCGATCCCATCCACCGCGGGGGGAACCTCGACTCCTTCCAGCGCAACCGAATCTGAACCTACGTCAAGGAGCAAGCAACGTGTCCCAGATCACCTACAAGAGCCCACTGCACGAAACGGTCGGTGCGTACCCGACGGATTTCTGGAACGACTCCTGCTCGGTCGAAGAGTTGGCCTACGCGATCGAACACGGGGCGGTCGGCGCCACCAGCAATCCGACGATTGTCGAACAAGTCCTCGAACAGGAGCGCCATCTGTGGCAGGACCGGATCTACCAACTGATCGCCGACAACCAATCATGGTCCGACGAAGACGTCATGTCGAAGATTTTCGAGGAGATCGCGCTCAAGGGCGCCGAACTTCTTCTTCCCGTGTTCGAACGTGAGAACGGTTTGAAGGGACGCCTGTCGATCCAGACGAATCCTTCCTACTACCGCAACGTCGATGCGATGGTCGAGCAGGCCGTTCGCTACGACGCGTTGGCTCCCAACATGCAGGTGAAGTTGCCGGCCACAAATCGAGGCATCGCCGCGATCGAAGAAGCAACCTACCGCGGGGTGAACATCAACGCCACCGTGAGTTTCACCGTGCCGCAGGCGGTTGCGATCGGAGAGGCAGTCGACCGCGGACTGCAGCGACGCGAAGCGGAGGGGCTGTCGACGGCCGATATGACGCCCGTCACCACAATCATGATTGGTCGGACCGACGATTGGATCCAGGTCGTAGCCAAGAGAGACGACGTCATCGTGAGTCCGCACTACCTGCCATGGGCCGGAATCGCCGTGTTCAAGAAGGCGCTGACGATATACCAGGAGCGCGGTTTCCGCTCACGCCTCCTGGCAGCCGCCTATCGCCACCACCTGCACTGGTCGGAACTGATCGGCGGCGATGTCATCCTCACCATTCCGTCGAAATGGCAGAAGCTGTTCAACAGCTCGGAGGTGCAGGTCAGGGATCGAATCGACGACGCCGTCGCTCCAGAGATCGTCGCCGAGCTCTATGACCGGGTGCCGGACTTCCGCAAGGCGTACGACGAGGACGGCATGACCGTTGAGGAATTTGACACCTACGGCGCCACGGTGCGCACACTGCGTGGATTCATTGCTTCGTATCACGAGTTGACCCGGGTCATCCGCGAGGACTTCATGCTCCCCAATCCGGATGTGAACTAGTGGCACGTCGCATCAACTGCGCCAAACACCGCTAGAGGCCGAAGTCAGGAGCACCACAGTCATGGTCATCGACGGTGTCGAGCGACGCGAATTTGCCGAGGATCTGGCCGTCGAAGCCGGGCAGCTGGCAACGTCGTATCGCCAGCAAGACGATCTGGAGGTCCGATCGAAAGGCGTCCTCGACTGGGTGACCGAAGCAGACCTGGCGACCGAACGTCTGATAAGGAACCGGATCACCGAGTTCTTCCCGGATGACAACTTCCTCGGAGAGGAAGGAGCCGACCAACCGCCCGGCATCGGAGTGGGACACGCCACATGGGTCGTAGATCCCATCGACGGCACCACCTGTTTCGTCTCTGGTTTGCCCAGCTGGTGTGTGTCGATTGCCTGTGTCGACGGGCAGGGCCATCCGTTCTTGGGGGTGGTGCACAACCCCACTGGAGCCGAGACCTTCTCGGCACTGGACGGCCATGGGTTTGCCATCAACGGTCACCAGACCTCTGTCCCCGGTAAGGGCATCACCGACGGCCTGGTCGGAGTGGGACATCCGCGCAACGCACCAGACGCGCCCACTCTGACCTTTCTCCGAAGGCTGTTCGCGGTGGGCGGCTTGTTCTACAACTCTGGATCGGCTGCTCTCGGGTTTGCCTACGTTGCGGCGGGACGTTTGGTCGGGTTCTACGAATCGGACCTCCGGGCTTGGGATGCGCTCGCCGGCGAGGTCCTGGTACGCGAGTCGGGAGGCTGGTCCACCAGCTTCATGCGCGACGGATCACTGGTCACGAGCAAGCCGATGCTGGCCGCAAACCGCGGAAGCGCTTCTGCTCTCTGGGATCTGGCCTCGGATGCGCTGGAAGGGTGCCTCCGCCCCGAGCAGGCGAGCGGACCGTGAATCGACCCAATGCCTTCCGAAGGGTCATTTCGCGATGACCAGGATCCTCGCAGTCGCCGACGAGGTCGACCAATCCTTGTATGGACCAAGGTTGAAGGAACTTCGTCCTGATCTCATTCTGGGCTGCGGAGACCTGCCGTTCGAGTACCTCGAGTATCTGAGAGCGGCGGCTGAGGTACCGCTGTTGTATGTCCACGGCAATCACGACCCGTCACTCCGGCCACACCGCGTTTCCGCCTACCTGCCCGCCGAACACTCTGCGCCTTCACCGCCCCGCGCGGTGGGTTGCGTCAACCTGGAGGATCGGTGGAAGGACGAGGCCGGTGTGCGGATCGCAGGGCTGGGGGGTTCGATTCGATACAACGATGGCTACAACCAATACACTCAGGCTGAGATGCGGGGTCGGGTGCGCCGACTGACGCGCCGAACACGGTTTCGCCGCTGGAGGGACGGAAAGCCCGTAGACATTGTGATCGCCCATTCACCCCCACTGGATTGCGGCGATGGAGACGACAGGCCCCACCGTGGGTTTTCCGCCTTCCACAGCCTCATTGGTCGGCTCGAGCCACAGCTCATGCTCCACGGTCACATTCACCCGCACGGGAGGCCGCGACCCGACCGCATCATCGGCAGCACGCGCATCGTAAACGTGGTTCCCTACCGGCTTCTGGAGATCGAATGACCTATTCATCATCGTTCTCCAAAGCCCACCGCAAAGAGAAGTATCGCCGGCTGGCCAGGGTCGTGGGCGGCTCCGGACCGGCTCCGCTGCCGTCTTTCAACGACCTGCGCACCCGACTCCACCTCTTCCAGCAGGCCTACACCGGTCTGCACACCATCGAAGTCGACAAGATCGTCGGAACGGTCGATCGGTCCGACGATTTCGACCGTGACTTTCTGCCCAGATCACCCCAAACCAGAGAGCGCTGGGAGAGGCTCGAACGAGCCTTCCCGTCGCTTGGGTTTCCTCCCATCTCGGTGTACAAGGTCAACGATGTCTTCTTCGTGATCGACGGCAACCACAGGGTCGCTCTCGCCAAACAGAAACGCGCCGAGTTCATCGACGCCGAGGTCACCGAGATTCACACCGACATCGAGATCAACGAGGACATCGATTTCGAGAAGATCATGTACCTCGAGCAGGCCAGACGCTTCATGCTGGAAAGCGGACTCGAGCGGTCCCGACCGATGGCCCGCATCGATTTCAGTCATCCGCATGGATTTGCCGAGCTGCTCGACATCGTAAAGGCGCACGGCTACGACCTGATGATCGAGCAAGGCAAGGTGCTGCCACCACATGAGATAGCGGCTGATTGGTATGACCGGGTCTACCTGCCGGCCGTTGAGTCGATCAGGTGGGAGAAGCTGCTCGACCTGGAAGCCGGCTCGACCGAGGGCGATATCTTCCTGTGGATTCTGCAACGCCGCAGAAAACGCGACCCCCAACAGGGACAGCAGTCTCTCGAAGAGGCGGCACGGCAGGC
>JAZGCP010000091.1:0-5487 GCA_036477035.1 Acidimicrobiia bacterium
CTCGTCGTCGCAG
The DNA here is from genome assembly GCA_036477035.1 of Acidimicrobiia bacterium. Lineage (GTDB taxonomy): Bacteria > Actinomycetota > Acidimicrobiia > Spongiisociales > UBA11373 > JACZWZ01. The sequence continues at coordinate 14 of JAZGCP010000091.1, forward strand.
TCTTGATCGTCAACCCTCTAGGTGAAGAGGCTGCACTCCCCCGACCCCTCGAGGGAGTATTCCCCCTTCCCGGTGACACGGTCGTACGCCAGACGGCAATCGAGGTAGACCTTCCGGTCGGGTATTCGCTGCAGTTGGAGGTCGACGGCATCACTATCCCCCAGAACGAGATCGGATCTACTCCGGCCACCGGCCGCTACCTATGGCAGCCCGGGCCCACAACGCTTTTCGAACTCTGGGGTGCCGGAGACCACGAGGTCACCATCCATTGGGAACGCACCGGCGGAGGGGGTCCCGATCCGGGCCAGTTCACCTGGACATTCAGAATCATCTGAAAAGAGAGCATGCAGCGTGCGGTCTCCCGAGTCGCGGTCACGCTCGACGACGGGAATCTCGACCGACTCGATGCGGTTGAGGAGGGGCGATGAGCAGTATCACAAGAATCAGGAACGACAAGGATGAGTTCTTCAGGTCCTCTCCTGATTCACCAATCAGCGATCGGGGTGACTTCGAGGGACTCGACTACTACGACGAGGTCACCGCACTTTCCTTCGAACTCGAGATCGAGCCGGGTGACGGATCCGAGGTTCGAGTACAGACTTCCGACGGTCGGGAAAGGATCTACACCCGCGACGCGGTGGTGTCGTTCGAAGTCGACAACGAGGAAGTGTCACTGACGCTCTACGGCACCGACCACAGCCACGGCTACTTCCTTCCGTTTCGCGACACCACATCCGGCAAGGAGACGTACGGCGCCGGACGCTACCTGGATATCGAACCGGCCAAACGGGGCAAAGTGAAGATCGACTTCAACCTGGCCTACAACCCGTTCTGTGTCTACAACGACGGCTACTCATGCCCACTGCCCCCCGGCGAGAACTGGCTGCAGGTCCCGATACCGGCCGGTGAGAAGGATTTCAAGAAGTAAGAGGCGTCGGCTCCAAGGAGCCGACGGCGATCGCCTCGCTGCGCTCGGCGGGCAATCACTGCGTAGCAATCTCCCCGAATAGCGTCCGACATCCTGGTGCTGGATCACTCTCCCCTTTGGGGGGAGTCAATCGGTACGAGACAGCGCCGCCGTAGGCGGCTCGAACATGCGGAGGCACTTCGGGGCCGAGTAGGACCCGAAGTGTCGGAGCTAGACACGCAGGCCGATTGGTGGGGGGTGCCCTCCGACCACACGCCCTCCAACAACCCCCAGTCACCCACCCAAGCTCGACGAACCCTCATCTAGAAGCCCCAGAAACCCTGCCTCGTCGAGTACGGGCACTCCGAGGCTTTCGGCTTTGGCCAGCTTCGAACCGGGGTTTACTCCGGCGACCACCGCCGAGGTCCTACCCGATACCGACCCGGTTACCTTGCCGCCGCGATCCTCAATGGCCCCCCGCGCCTGGTCACGTGACAGACTCTCGAGTGTCCCGGTGAGCACCACGACCACTCCATCGAGCAAGGCGGTATCGACACCCTCGGGCTCGGGGTCCGATAGGCGAACTCGTGCCTTGACCAACTTCTTCACCAAACCCTTGTTGGCGGGATCAGCGCCCCAGTCGACAACCGACCGGGCGATCTCGGGACCTACCCCTTCTAGTTCGGCGAGATCATCTTCAGACGCTGCCAGCAGCGCCGACAGGTTGCGGAACCGCCGCGCCAGCAGTCGGGCCATCGTGCCTCCGACCAGCGGAATGCCCAGAGCGGTGATGACCCGAGCGAGAGGACGATCCCGAGCGGCGTCGATCGCCGACATCAGGTTCCCCACCGAGACTTCGCCCCACCCCTCTCGGCCGAGGAGATCTTCGGGGTCCAGCGAGAACAGGTCGGCGGCGTCACGAATCAGTCCCTCGGTGAGCAGCAGATCGATCGTCTTGAACCCGAGATGTTCGATGTCCATTCCACCCCGGCCGGCGAAGTGAGCCAGGTGCTCGCGCAGCCTGCTCGGGCACTCGAAACCGCCCGTGCACCTCGCTTTCGCCTCCCCCTCGGTACGAACAATCGGATTTCCACAGAAGGGACAGCGCTTTGGCATCCGCCACTTCTTCTCGGAGCCGGTTCGCAATGACGGCACCGGACCCACGACTTCCGGGATCACATCGCCGGCTCGGCGCACCACAACGGTGTCCCCTATTCGAATATCCTTACGGGCGATCTCGTCCTCGTTGTGGAGAGTGGCGTTGGTAACCGTTGCCCCACCGACGAAGACCGGCTCTAGCACCGCATACGGCGTAACCGCACCGGTCCGACCAACGTTTACAAGGATCTTCTTGAGGATGGTTGTCTGTTCCTCGGGTGGAAACTTGTAGGCGATTGCCCAACGTGGGCTCTTCGCCGTGTAACCGAGTTCGGCCTGCTCGGAGAGGTCGTCGACCTTGATGACCACGCCGTCGGTTTGATATCCGAGGTCGTGACGACGCTGCTCCATCGACTCCACATACGCCACGACTCCGGCGAGATCTTCCACATGGCTCGACTCCGGGTTGACCGGTAATCCGGTTGAACCGAGCCACTCCAGCGTCCCCGAGTGCGACGTTTGCGATGGGCCGCCGTCTGCCATACCCAGTTGGTAGATCCAAACCCTGAGCCGTCGCGATGCCGTCACAGCCGAATCCTTTTGGCGCAACGATCCGGCCGCAGCGTTGCGGGGATTGACGAACAGACGCTCACCCTCCGCGGCTTGCGTCCGATTGAGATCGGCGAACGCACCATCGGACATGTACACCTCGCCCCGCACCTCCATCACCGACGGTTGCCCCGACCCGATCAGAGAAAGCGGGATCTGCGAGATCGTGCGGATGTTGGCGGTGACGTCCTCCCCGGTCGTCCCATCGCCGCGCGTGGCTCCTCGCGTCAACGAGCCGGCCTCATAGGTCAGCGAAATCGCCAACCCATCGATCTTCGGCTCACACGCATACCCGGCCGGCTTGCGGCCAAGCTGCCTCACCAGTCGACCTTCCCAAGCCTCCAGATCCCCGCTCGATTCGGCATTGTCGAGCGAAAACATCCGCGCCCGATGGCTTACCTCGGAGAAGAGGTCGCCCACCGGACTCCCAATCCGCTGCGTCGGCGAATCGGGAGTGACCAGCGACGGATCAGCCTCCTCCAGGTCAATCAATTCACCCAACAAGGCGTCGTATCCAGAATCCGAGATCTCCGGCTCATCCAGGACGTAATAGCGATGCGAGTGGTACCGCAGCAGCTCACGGAGTTCGACGGCTCGCTTTGCCGTCATGCGGGGGCCCCCTGCAGCGCGGCGACAATCGTCCCGCCTCCGAGCACCTCATCCCCCCGATAGACGACTCCCGCCTGGCCGGGGGCAACGGCCTCCTGCGGATCATCGAACCACGCGTCCCAGCCCTCGGCGGTCCGGACCAGACGTGCCGGAACTGCCTCGGACCGATAGCGGAGTTGGATCATGACGGAGGGATCATCGGGCGCCCGGCCGGCAATCCATGACATTTCCTCCAGCGAGCACCCGTCGGTGAGGAGCGCCGTTCTCGGTCCCACGACGACGGTCCCAGCCTCGGGTTCGATCGAGATCACGAACAGCGGCTCGCCTACGGCCACACCGAGCCCCTTCCGCTGACCGATGGTGAATCCAGTGGTCCCGGAGTGCTCACCCAGCACCGCGCCGTCGACATCCACCACCATGCCCGGCCGGTCGGCCTCGGTGAAACGTTCCCTGATGAAGTCCCGGTAGTCGCCGGCGACGAAGCAAAGATCCTGACTATCGGGCTTGGTGGCAGTCCGCAAGCCGAGCCCGGAAGCGCGGTCGCGCACGTCATTCTTAGTCATGCCGCCGATCGGGAATCGGATGCGATCGAGTCGCGACTGATCGAGCATGTGCAGGACATACGACTGATCCTTCGATCGGTCCGTGGCGCGCAGCAGTTTCCGATCACCGGATTCGCCGACAACCTGGGCGTGGTGGCCGGTGACAAGAACGTCACAACCGAGCGACTCCATCCGCTCGAAGAGGATTCCGAACCTGACCCTGCGGTTGCATTCGATGCATGGATTGGGGGTCCGGCCGGCAAGGTATTCGGCCCCAAACCGATCAACGACCTCGCGAGTGAACTCCTCGACGTGGTCGAGCACGTAGTAGGGAACGCCCAATCGGTCGGCGACGCTGCGAGCGTCTTCAGCGTCCGACACTGTGCAGCAACCGGTGACGGGGAGGCTTCCATCGGGCCCTTGCCACTGCTTCACCGTGACCCCGATCACATCGTGACCGGCTTCGAGCATCAGTGCGGCGGCCACACTGCTGTCGACGCCGCCCGACATCGCCACGAGCGCCTTCATCGGATGGCTTCGACGCATTCGACGACGGCTGCTGCGGCCAGTTCCCCATCACCGGGCCGTGAGGTCCACCCGAAACTGAACCGGACGCTCGATCGGGCCGCCTCCTCCTCGAGTCCCATCGCCATCAGCACATGTGATACTTCGATTGCCCCGCTGTGGCAGGCGGAGCCGGCTGCCGCCGCCACTCCCAGACCGTCGAGCCTTATGAGCAGCGTCTCGGCATCGATCCCCGGAATCCGGAAATGCGAGTGCTGAATCAAACGTGCTGCGGCCGGTGTCGTAAAGATCACGTCGGGTTGTGCCGTCGCCAGCCGAGCTTCGAATCCGTCCCGCGCCGCGCCAACATCGGCCCGGAACCGATCACGATCCTTCACGGCCGCCTCCATCGCCGACACCATCCCGACGATTCCGGCGACATTGTGGGTTCCGGAACGTCGGCCGATCTCCTGGCCCCCACCATGGAGCACCGGTTCGAGAGGCACACTACGCCGAGCGTGCAGCAGACCGACTCCCTTCGGACCGCCGAATTTGTGGGCGGAAAGCGTCACCAGATCGGCTCCCAGCGAGGCGAGGGTTGTTTCCTCCGACACGAACGCCTGAACGGCGTCGGTATGGATCAACACCTCCGGATAGACATCCTTTGCCGCCACCGAGATCTGGCGAACCGGCTGACGCACCCCCGTCTCGTTGTTGGCGGTCATCACCGATACCACTGCGGTTTCAGAGCCGACCGCACTCGCCACCAGCAGCGGATCCACCAGACCGGCCGAATCGACTTCGATCACGGAGACGCTCCGCCCCAGTCTGCGGAGAAACGCAGCCGTCTCGAGGACGGCCTCGTGCTCGACCGTCGTCGTCACCACGCCGCCTCCCGAGGCAAGCGATGGGCCGGCGACACCCAAATTGTCGGATTCGGTGCCGCCCCCGGTGAACACCACATCGAGCGGATGGTCGGCTCCCAGCAGCACGGCCGCTCGCTCCCGTGCATCCTCGAGTGCCGCCTTGGCCACTCGACTCACGGCGTGAATTCCAGACGGATTCCCAAAGGCATCACCCAAGTAGGGGGCCATCGCCTCGCCGGCCTCAGGCCGCAGCGGCGTGGTCGCAGCGTGATCCAAGTAAAGAGTGGTGTCAGCAGCCGCCATAGCGGTCACAGCATGCCAGAACCCTGCGCCGAACCG
>JAZGCP010000092.1:0-2941 GCA_036477035.1 Acidimicrobiia bacterium
AGGCGCGTCTGACGCCGAGGAACGACGCCACTTCTGGTACTGGCTACTGATTACCCGTTCTGCTCGCCGACGGCGTACATGAACCCGTCGCGGTTACCGACGTAGATCATCCCGTTCCACACGGCCGGGGTCGCCTCGATGTTCCCGTTGCCGACCTGGAAGGTCCATTGGAGGTCGGGGGATCGCTCGTCGCCACCGATGAAGAAATCGCGCAGCAATCCCGTATTGCCCACCACCAGGAGGTGTCCATCGACGATGGCGGGGGAGGACCAGGATCCGGCTCCGATTTCGAACACCCAGACCTCTTCGCCGGTCTCCCGGTCCACCGCAATCAGGAAGCCCTTGTTGGTCACCGCGTACAGGACCTCTTTGCCGAGCGCGGGTGTCGACCACAGGCCGCCCTTGGCAGGTGCCTCGGTCAGCGAGAACATCCCCCACAAATAGGGGTCGGTCTCGTTGTACGGATCGAGTTTGATCAGCTGGCCGAGTTCCTTCGCCCGATCTAGGTAGCGCTCATATTCCACCGATACATAGAGCATCCCCTCTTCGTCGATCACGATGGAGGCGTCCACGTCGTCTCCGACCCAGTAGTCGAAGACGGTTGCCTCTTCAGGTGTAGCTCCGGCCAGGACTCTCTCGATGTCGAGTCCGATGACACGCCCTGCCGAGTTGGCGAAGTAGACCCGGCCCTCGAAGATCGCGGCCGAATTCTCCACGCTCACCGCCGGATACCCAGGTCCGATGTCGTTCAGCAGCGTTTCGTTGTACGTCACCATCTTGAGCAGGAGTTCCGGATCGACGGTGACCAGGCCCAATTCGTCGTAGTCTCGATTGAGCCTGAAGATGTGAAACAGGCCGTTCTCGGCGCCCTCGAACATGATGTCGTTGACGATGCGGGGGCTGGCATCCCAGTCGTCGTTCCATCGACCTTCTGAGATCAGGGCCTCCACCTCCCAGATCACCACCGGCTCGGTTCTATCGAGCGCCACAATCCTCAGCTTGTTGTCTCGACTTCCGAAGTAGACCAGTGGGTATCCGTCGGGGTCGATGGTCGGGGTGCCCTTGACGATGTCGCCGGTGAGGATCGGTGACCGGGTCCGTTGGCCGGTCTCGGCGTCGAGGAAGTGGAGCCGTCTGTCGTACGCCCCGAAGATCAGCTCGGTGATCCCGTCCGGCCTCTCCCAGATCACCGGCTGACCGGTCCACCCGTTGCCACACCATGTCGAGGTCACGCCCAGATCGGTCGAGGACGAGCACATTGGAGAGTCGGGGTAGCTCCATTTGATTTCCGGTGTGATCGGGATCGGGCCGGTCCCGTAGTAGGTGTTGGTCGGATTGCCGCGGAAGGTGAGCAGCCCTTCCACGGCCGAACCCCACGGCTGGCCCACCGTGCTCCGATCGACCCAGGCATGCAATGGCTGGCCCGGAAGCGTGCCCTCGGTCGTTGTGCTCGGCTCGACCACCGTCGTCGACACTCTGGTGGTGCCGGTGGTGACGGTGGCCCCGTCGTCGGTGGGCGCCAACGTCGAGCCGACGGCGAGTGTCGCAGCAGGCGCCTCATTGCCGGGAGCAAGCAGCCAAAAGAGCACCAGGCTCATGACCACGAGGGTCGCGGCGAGAGAGGCGCCGACGACAATCGGTCGGTTCTGGTCGGGGGGCATCGGGTTGGGAGTGTATGACCTGCCCGGAGAAAGGAGATGTCCATATCGCCGAGAATCCGCCGTGGGACGGCCGTTCCGTCGCGGTACCCCTTGCCATCGACGAGTGCTGCTACCTCATTCGGGTCGGTCCAGGCCGTGCGACCGTGCTGGGTCCGACGGGCGGCTGCTCGTTGGACAGCCGGTGGCGGTCTGGTTCGGACCCCAGCTCACCGGCGGCGCACGTTCTCGACCGCAGCAGTGGGAGAATGGACGCATGCGGCGACAGTCGGCCTGGCGGACAGTTGCGGGCCTGTCGAAGCAGCTTCGCCAGTCCGGCCTCTCGATCAACGCCGCCGCGGTCGCTTACAACACCTTTCTTGCCCTGGTGCCTCTCGCCTTTGCGATGTTGGGTATCGCGGCTGCGGTCGGAAAGAGTGCCACTGCCGTCGAGCGCATCGGCAACACCCTGGACCCGATAGTCCCGGCGACCGTCAAGACCTTCGTCACGGATCTCCTCATCGATGCCGGCGACCGGGTGGGGGGCGGGTCGGTCTGGCTGGTCCTCGGCTCGGTGACGGTCGCAATCTTCTTTGGTTCGCGGGCCGTCGTCGCATTGCAGAAGTCGATAGCCGCGGTCGAACACCGGACCGAGCGGCGTCCCGCATTTCAGATGCGGCTGGTGGCGATGGGTCTCACCTTGGGTGGGGGAGTTGCCTTGGTCGCGACGTCTGTGTTATTGGTGACCGGTCGCGGGCTGGTGGAGTTCGTCGCCGAATTCGTCGGGAATGACCTCGTGCTCGACCTGTGGACGTGGCTGCGGGTGCCGATGGCCGCTGCCGGTCTGTACCTCTTCCTTACCGCGCTCTATCGGTTCGGTCCGCCGGAGCCACTTCCCAGAGTCTGGCTGGCGGCCCTGGTCGCCACCGCCGGGGCAGTTCTCGGCAGTCTGGGATTCGGGCTGTACCTCGGAGCATCACCGGAACTGGGTGCCACGTTCGGGGTGCTGGGAGCGGTCGCCATCGCCCTGGTGTGGTTGTACGTGGGTGCGATGGCCATTCTCCTGGGCGCGGTAACGGTTTCCTATCTGACCGACAACGAGGCCGCGCCCAACCAAGAAGTGCAACCGGGGGAAGGTGGCGGAAGTTGACCGACTTACGCCGTTCGTCAACCGACCCCACCCGAGACGACGGGTTGTCGGACTCGCAACCCGAAGACATCACCACCGGGCTGCGTCTGTTGGCGCACACCATTCGCGGCTATCGCCGCGAACTGGCGTTTTCGATCGGCGGCGCCCTGCTGTG
>JAZGCP010000093.1:0-5403 GCA_036477035.1 Acidimicrobiia bacterium
GGCCCGACAAACTCCAAAGGAACGCCAGGTGACCGAGCACAGGTCCGAGGCACCCAAGATGGATGAAACGCTCCGGCGTATTGTCGTTGGCTGGAGGCTCCTGGCCCTCGTCTGGATGACCGGGCTGGTCATCGAGGTTCTCCGAGACGATCCTCAAGCGAACCAGGCCATCGTTGCTTTCACCCTTGGTCTGGCCGGACTCTGGACCGGTTTGACGGTCCTCGTCGCGCGGAGCCGCACGAGGTTCGTGTCGTGGACGTGGATCGTGGCCGACGGGGCCGTCGCGGTCTGGGTGGCGCTTGCCCCTTTGGCAGCGGACGCCGATTCGACGTTCTTCGGCGGTTACCCGTTGTCCTGGGTAATTTTCATCGCCTATGTCTCCGGGCAGCACTGGCTCGCAGCGGGAGCAATCAGTGCAGGAGTCATGTCGGTCACCCAGGTCCTCGACGAGATATTTCGACAGGGCAAGTCGAGCTTCGTCGGGGACATATTGCCGTTCTTCGCCACGGCCTGGGTGATGGGCTGGGGCATGTGGGCGTTGCAGCACAATGAGCACCTCAGGATCGCGGACCGGATCCAGCTCGGTAAAGAGCGCAGCAGGCGCATCCGAGCGGACGAGAGAGCCGAAATCGCCGCTCGGCTCCACGACTCGGTGCTGCAGACGCTGAACGTGATGAAGCAGCGAGTGGACGACGCGGACGAGGTACGCCGCCTTGCTCGCCGCGTGGAGCGGGAACTGCGCCAATTTCTCGATCGGCTCGACTCCGAGTACGAAGAGAGTTTCACCGTCGCCATTCGTGAGGCAGCCTGGGATGTGGAGGACCTGTACGACATTGTGGTAGACACGGTCACGGTCGGAGATTGTGAATTGGACGACGATTTGCGCGCGCTTATAGCAGCGACCCGCGAAGCGCTCATGAACGCCGCGAAGCACGCCGGCGTGGAGGACGTTTCGCTCTTTTCGGAGGTGCTCAATGGGACGGCATCCGTCTACGTGAGGGACCGGGGTGCGGGGTTCGACATTGACGACGTCGATTCGGGTGGCCGCGGTATCGGAACATCGATCACCGAGCGTGTCGACCGCAGGGGTGGTAGCGCGGTGATACACAGCACGCCTGGAAATGGAACCGAGGTAAAACTCACGATGCACGTGAACGAATCATGAATCCTCCCGAGAAAAAGCTCGCACCCGACTCACCGCTCCGCGTGTTCCTCGTCGACGACCACGAAGTGGCCCGGGCCGGCGTGCGCAGCCTCATCGGTACCCAGGTCGAGATCGTTGGTGAGGCGGACGAGGTCGAAGCAGCCATAGAGTTGATCCAAGAACGCGATCCAGACGTGGTCCTGGTAGACGTTCACATGCCGGGCGGCGGTGGCAAGAGGATCGTTGACGCAGTCACGCCCACCAACCCGGACACTGTCTTCTTGGCGCTGTCGGTGTCAGACGCTCCGGAGGATGTCATTGACCTCATCCGGAGCGGAGCCCGCGGCTATCTAACGAAGGACGTATCCGGTGCGGAGCTGCTGACCGCAATTCGCCGGGTGGCCGCCGGTGAGGCCGTGTTCTCCCCCCGGCTGGCCGGGTTTGTGCTCGAGACGTTCTCTTCCTTTCCGGTCGCCGAAGTCGACGCCGACATCGACCAATTGACGCAAAAGGAACAGGAGGTAATGCGGCTCATCGCCCGCGGTTACACCTACAAGGAAGTCGCGGAGCGACTATACGTGTCGCCGAAAACCATCGAGAAGCACGTCTCGTCGGTGCTCCGCAAGCTCAGGCTGAGCAACCGTCACGAACTAACACGCTGGGCTTTCGATCGGGGGCTTTCCTAGCGCCTCCGTCGCATCCCTTCACGCGCCGGTGTTCGCTGTTTTGCTGTTCGCTGGGGCTCGATAACCGAGCTCAGAAACCGGAACTCGTTGATTGTCCTGCATCTGCTTTCAATGGACAGGGGTTCTTGGCACGGTCGGCTTATCGGTGGGGGCCTGGTGTCCTCCTGGTTAGGAGCCGTGGCCGATCGCGTAGATCGCCTGGGAAGTGGAGGCGACGATGAGGGTACCGTCGGGGGCTATGGCGATGGAGGCGTGTAGCTCGAAGGCGTCGTGGATTTGCTGTCCGTCGGCGGTGCAGTTGGCCGGTGGTGCGAGTTCGCTTGGATCGGCCGGCACTATTCGCCACACGCTCTTTCCGCTGGTGGCGTCGAAGGCGTGAACGGCCCCGTCGGGGCGCGGAAGCAAGACGAGGCCGCCGACGATTATGGGCGACGCCCATTGGCGTTCACATCGGGTTCCGGTCTCAGTCGCCCAAACAGCTTGCCCGTTCTTGCTGTCGATGGCCTGGACGCCTGTTGAGAGCGAGCTTGCGAAAACGAGAGTGTCGCCGTGTCGGGCAGGGGAGTTTCGCAGGTTGGCGAAGCCGTCCGCGGCTCTGCTGGGGTCTGAACCTCGCCACTCGATCCTGCCGACATACCGGTCGAGTCCGACCAGAGCCGGCCCATCCGGCCCCCCTTCGACGATGTAGGTGACGATCACTTTGTCGTCTGCCACCGTTGGTGTCGCGAAGACCGTGACAGGCACCGTTGTGTTGGTCTCCTCGGAAACCCCAACAACTGGCTCGAATTCGATGAGGGTGCGCCACATCTCGAACCCGTCGATCGTGAACGCGGCGGCCTCGCCATGGTCACTGACCGCGTACACCAGTCGCCCGTCGGAGGCGGCCCCTCCCCGGATGGCGCCATCGAATTGAGCATGCCATCGTTCCTTGCCACCGAGATCGAGAGCCCACAGGACGCCGGATGCGTCGCCGACAACGACCAGGTCTCCAACGATGAGGGGGTTGGTGAATACGGGCGCGCCGGCGCTGAAACTCCAAATCTCGGCACCGGTCATGAGATCGAGACCCCACACGGTTCCTTGATCGCCGGTCGCGATCACGATGTCACCGCTGGAAGCCAAGCCGTTCACATCGTTGGCGGCAGGGAAGAACCACCGTCGCTCACCAGTTTGAAGATCGAGGGCGTACACACCATCCGCATCATCACCGGCACTGCGTCGGCCACCCGCGCTGCCGACGACCACAAGGCCATTCGCCACGATTGGGCTGTTCAGCCACCCCGATATTCCTACTTCGGCCCGCCACCGTCTCCTGGGTTCGAGGATCGGATCTGCCTGAGAGCAACCCGACCGGGTGATGTCACCCTGAAAGGTGACCCAATCTGCCCCGGCGGCGACGCATTCGGACAACAGTCCTGATCCGGTTGGCGCTTCGAGCGCCCGCAGGAAAGCGGCTGCGATTGGACCAGCCGTGGAACCCCCCGATGCGCCCCCTTCGACGCTAACCGCGAACGCCAAATCATCGGCAAAGCCGACGAACCAAGCCACCGAATCGGTGCCTTCCGCAGTGACGATCTCCGCGGTTCCGGTCTTTCCGACGACATCCACACCCTCCACGGCCGCAGCCTGCCCGGTGCCGCGCACCACCACGGCCCGCATCATGGCTTGCAGGTTGGCGACAACAGTCGGATCGAGCCTCTCGGCCACATCGTTTTCGGTTTCTGCGATCAGCTTCGGTGGGTGGAATACTCCGGAGGCGGCCGTCGCAGCCACGCCGGCCATGCTGAGAGGGCTGGCCAGTACGTCGCCCTGTCCGATGGCAGACGCGGCGTTCTTGATCGGGTCGGTGGATGCTTGGAAGGAAGCGTCGGCCGCCGCGATTCCAACGTCGAGTACGGTGCCGAATCCGAATCTTTGGGCGGTCTCTGCGAGGGCGGCCGGATCGAGATCAGCGGCCAGCTGGATGAAAGCAGTGTTACACGACCGAGCGAACGCGGTTTCAAAGGTCATCGTCGTGGGTAGGAGAGCGGCGTTGCCGAACTCTTTGCCGGCAACGTTGACAACTCTCGGGCACGACACCGTGGCCTCCGGTCGCAGGCCGCCTTCGAGGAGGGCAGTCGCCACGATGATCTTAAAGGTGGAGCCGGGTGGATAGAGCCCGCTCATTGCCCGGCTGAATCCGTCGGCCGGGCTGCTGGCCGCTGCACGAATCTCACCGGTATCAGTATCGATCACCACCAGCGACGCCGGCAGATCGATGTCGTTCAGCACCGACTCGGCCGCCCGCTGGGCATCCAACGACAGCGTGGTCTGCAAGTCGGTCGCGGGGGTTCCATCAAAAGAAAAGACGGTTTCGACTGAACCGTCAAGGGCCCGTCGAACGATTCGTTTGGTCGGAGTACCGGCAAGTTGCCGCTCAAAAGAGCGCTCGAGACCCGACCTTCCAACGATCAAACCCACCTCATAAGGCACACCGAGGGCAGCTAAAAGCTCCGCGGTCACCTCACCGGTTGTGCCGAGCAGCGGTGCGGCCAGCCCGGGTTCAACCGGCACCCGTCTATCCACGAGTCGGAAGGCGACACCAGGGACCGGGAACAGGGCCGGACGGACATCAACATAGTCCTCACGAGTGATGGTGGACACGGGTAAGAACCAGTCAGGCTGGACGCCGGGCTGGTCGAGGATCCCGTCGATCACGTCACTAGATATCTTGAGGCTCTCGTCAAAGGCTTCGGCGACGGCATCACGCGAGACCATCCGCTCTGGGATCAGACCCACAGTGATGTAGGGCACCGACCTCACCAGGGGCCGGCCCTCCCTGTCCGTGATGAGGCCCCGTTCGGGCCAATCAGTCAGGAGATCGAGCCGATCCCCGCTCCCCAGGGTTGGATGTATAACCCCCGAACTCCAGGCGACCACCCAGTCATCATCTTGTGGGACGAGGCGGAGCTCCGAGTCGTAATCCCAGGTGCCTGTGTCTTTGATCTCGATGGTTGCGTGAAACGGCACTACTGCAGTTCCCTCTCCGATTTGAGGTGTGCCGGCGGTGAAGCCGACCGACTCCACATCGAGATCCCTCCACCACTCGATGAGCGTTTCGTCAGCCCGCACCTCTTGATCAGATATGAGCTGTCGGAGAGCTGCCCAGTCGGAAGCTGCCCACGCGGAAAGGAAGCGGTCGGCATTAGTGGCAGGGTCCGTGGTCGGATTGACGACGGTAGATGGTCCACCATCACCACCCGTCCCCGACCGGCCGCCAAGAGAGATCATTACGAGACTTGCGGCAGCGACGATTCCGACCACGACGACGGCAGCTACCCACTTGCTAGTCGGCTGCAACTTGCCCATTGAGGCTGCCCTTCTTCACGCCAGTCTGGCAATTTCTCGCGAACGTCGCGGTCGATCCCCTGGAATGGACGACCTATCGGGGTCGCTGGCCTGACCGTCACTCGCTGCCCTCTCGCTCGGTTGACAAAACTCCTCCATCCTCATCCGGCGGCCGGTTCAGCAGTCGACCTGGTTCAGGAGGGCTTCGAGGGCCTCGACCACCGGGTCGCCTGTGATGGTGAAGTC
>JAZGCP010000094.1:0-20728 GCA_036477035.1 Acidimicrobiia bacterium
CAAGGACATCGCGATCTTCAGCCGACAGCTGGCCACGATGGTCAACTCCGGGCTGACCCTCATCAGGGCACTGACGATTCTCGACGAACAAACCGATAGCGCAGTCCTCAAGAAGGTCCTCGGTGAAGTCCGCACCACCGTTGAGGGAGGTTCTAGCCTCTCAGCGGCGCTGGAGGTCCATCCGAACGTCTTCAGCAACCTTTATGTCTCGATGGTGCGAGCCGGTGAAGTAGGGGGCGCGCTCGACGAGACACTGATTCGCCTTGCCGACACTCTGGAGGCGGCCGTCAGGCTTCGATCTAAGGTGAAGTCGGCGATGGCCTACCCGCTCGTGGTCCTGACCCTGATCATCGTGATCGTCACCGGGATGCTGGTGTTCGTGGTCCCGATCTTCGAGGGAATGTACTCCGAACTCGGCGGCACGTTGCCGGCACCGACCCAACTGCTCATCGCCATATCGTCGATCGTGACTGGATTCTGGTGGCTTATCGTGTCTGCCCTGATCGGCTCGATAGTCGGATTCAAGCGGTGGAAGAAGACCGAATCCGGGCTCGCTGCCTGGGATCGGTTCAAGGTCAAGCTTCCGGTCTTCGGCCAACTCGTGCAGAAAATCGCGATCAGCCGTTTTGCCCGGACGTTCGCGGTGTTGAGCCGGACCGGGGTCCCGGTGCTTCAGACGCTCGACATTGTGTCGTCGACTTCGGGGAACTGGCTGATGTCTGAAGCGACGAAGGACATTCAGGCATCGGTCAAACGAGGCGAATCCTTGGTGTCGCCACTTCACCGCCACAAGATCTTCCCACCGATGGTGACCCACATGATGGCCGTCGGCGAGGAGACCGGCGCACTCGACACCATGTTGGCCAAGGTGGCCGACTTTTACGACTCTGAGGTGGAAGACACCGTCAACGCCATGACTTCGCTCATCGAGCCGATGCTCATCGTGGTGATGGGTGTCGTCGTCGGCGGGATCCTCATCTCGCTGTACCTGCCGATGTTCAACATCGCCAACCTTATCTAGTAGCAACGAGTCTGGAGTCCTGAGTCTTGGCTCCTGATTCCGGACTCCCGACTTCCGACTCCCGACTCGCTGGGGTGACTAGTCACCGCCGACCGAAAGTGGTTAAGGCTTTGAACGTCCGGGGCCGATAAGCACTGCGAGGCGCAAGTAGGCCTCGCACCAGAGAATCAGGAGGTTCTCGTATGTTGAAGACTATCCGACGTGGGCTGAACAGGGATGAGGGTTTTACGCTCATCGAGCTCATGGTCGTGGTGATGATCATTGCAGTTCTAATCGCCATTGCCATCCCCTCGTTCCTCGGCTTCCGCAAGACCGCCCAGGACCGCTCGGCTCAAAGCGAGCTGCGCAACGTTCTTCTCTCTGAGAAGGCGTACTGGCTGGACAACGGTGACTACACCGAGACCGAAGCAGACATCACCGCATTCGAACCGAATGCGAACATGAATGCCGACGCGGCCCTTGGTGTGGCCGCCGACCTGCGCGATGCCGATAGCGACATTGTTTGTTTGACCCGTACGGCCGAATCCGGCAACACGTTCTCCCTCTGGGAGAGCTCATCTGCTGGGACGTACTACGGCGCGACGGACCTGTCGGCCGCTGACTGTCCGGCTGCTGCTCCGGCTGGTTATACCCAGGGTGGCTTCTAGACCCACGGTCAATCACTTGACCTAGAAGCAGGGGCGGGTTTTCCGCCCCTGCTTCGCGTGGTCTTGCGAATTGTCCAGTAGCCGGCGTCGACGCCGCGGCGACGGTGCTGTTGTACGCTCGCCGGCAAGCCGTCACCTCCTGGATTGCGAGGCTCGCAGGCGGCTCTGAAGACGAGGAGCGGAATTGACATCGAGCCAAGGCGACTCAGAGCGTCCGCCAATAGGCGAACGCTCTAGCGCTATCCCATTGCTCTTCGCGTTTAGCTTCATATCTAGCTACGGCGTTCGGGTCCCATTCGGCCCCGAGCCACCTCCGCATGGTGGAACCGCCCTTACAGGCGGCGCTCTCTTCCACGTTCGAGGCCTACTCGGCCTCGAACGCCTTCGCACGGTGGTGCCACCCTGCGGGCGGCACTGTGTTCTACGGCTCATCGCTGCGTGGCCCGGGGCCCCAACCCAGGCCACCGAGTCCGCGCCTATCGGCGCGCCCTCCTTGCACATGGCTCTTCGCCATACGGCTCATCGCTGTGTGGCCCGGGGCCCCAACCCCAGGCCACCCGAGTTCGCGCCCATCGGCGCGTCCTCTCATACGCATGATTGAGATCGTCGCCGGAGGGTTCGTTGGTCTGCTGATCGGCTCGTTCGTCAACGTTGTGGCCTATCGGATTCCCCGGGACATCTCGGTTGTCAGGCCGCCGTCGGAGTGCCCATCCTGTGGTCACGAGATCAGGTCTCGTGACAATCTCCCGGTGATCGGGTGGCTGATGCTGCGCGGCAGGTGCCGTGATTGCAAGGCACCGATCTCGATTCGATACCCGATCGTGGAAGCGGCTACCGCAGGTACGTTTGCAGTTGCGGTCGCATTGCTGGGTCCGGTGTGGGTGTTGCCCGCCTACTGGTGGTTTGGTGGGGTGACGATTGTGCTGGTTCTTACCGACCTCGACTTCAAGCGCATCCCCAATAGAATTCTCTATCCGGGAACGATTTTCGGCACCATCCTCCTCGGTGGGGGAGCGGCGCTCGACGGGGATCTGGCACAGTTCGGGCGTGCTCTCATCGGTGGTGCCGGCTACTTCTCGTTGCTCCTGCTGGTGGCAATAGTCGCCCGGGGCGGCTTTGGGTTCGGTGATGTCAAGTTGGCTGCTCTCCTGGGGATGTTTACCGCATACCGCGCTTGGGGTTCGCTCTTCGTCGGGGTATTCGGCAGCTTCGTCATCGGGGGGCTCCTGTCGATCGCTCTGCTTGCTTCTCGCAGGGTGGGTCGCAAGGACGCAATTCCCTTTGGTCCGTCGATGGTCCTGGGCTCCTATGTAGGCATTGCCTTCGGAGAGTCGCTCGCTCGCTGGTACGTGGGGTAGGACTGCGCAATCTGAAGAGCGCGGTACGGACTTAGGGGCCCACCAACTGGGTGCGTGATTCGGTCGAAGTCGTTTCCCGTTTCCACCCCGTTTCCCGAATCAAGTCCCGGTAAACTTCCAGCACCACTACAGCTCCAAGCAACAGCATCCGGGAACGGGAGACGGGCCACGGGAAACGTCGCCATTCGAGTTTCGGCGTCAAGCCGACAGGCCTCACCGGTTCCTCTTGCTCTGTAGACCGCGCTCAGCGCGAAATGTTCGCGCACTGAGTTGTCGGAAGTCCTTGGTGCGACCCGCCCAGGGTTGTAGCCTTTGCTCACACAGGCGTAGTTACAGGCCTGATGTTTGGTGAGGAGCCTCAAGACGCCCGAACGGGCTATATGGAGGAGGCCATGGCGGTCGCTGTCGGACTCGACATCGGATCTGAAGCGGTACGGGCTGCAGTCGTGGAGAGCGGCAAGTCGACACCCGTGCTGCGTAGATTCGCAGAAATACCATTGCCCCCGGGCGTCGTCTCGGCGGGGGACATTAGCGACGCGGGCGCGGTCGGTGAAGCGATCGCAGCGTTGTGGAAGCGACATCGCCTGCCGCGCAAGAACGTAATCATCGGCATCGCCAACCAGCGCGTCATTGTGCGTCAGGTGGACGTCGCCCATCTCGAGGAGTCGGAGCTGGTCGAGGCCCTTCCGTATCAGGTGCAGGACGCCATCCCGATTCCGGTGGAGGATGCGGTGCTCGACTATGTGCCGCTGGAAGAATTCACCACGCCCGAAGGCGACCTGATGCTTTCGATCCTCGTAATCGCGGCGCAGCGCGACATGGTGGATGGTCTCGTCGAGATGGCTGCCGGCGCCGGCCTCGACGTTGCCTCGATCGATCTCCAGGCGTTCGGTCTGGTGCGAGCAGCCTTCGGCACCGATCTCCTGCTGGGTGGGACGGGGCCTCAGGCGCTGCTCGATATCGGTGGCTCCATGTCGCAGATCGTGGTCGTCCGCGAAGGGATCACGCGGTTCGTCCGAATCCTTCCGCTCGGCGGGGATCAGTTCACGGAGGCGCTGTCGTTGGGTCTGGCGATGTCGCGCGAAGACGCCGAGGAGTTCAAACGCAGGGTTGGAGTCGTTCCCGAAGGGTTTCCTGAGGGTGATGACGAGGAGTCGACCGGTCGCCGCATTCTGACCCGGTCGGCCGACAACCTGATCGATGAAATCCGTGGCTCAGTCAACTACTACCTCACGCAGGCCGGAGAGTCGGCACTCGAGCGCCTCGTGGTCTCGGGAAACGGGGCTCGGCTGCCCCATCTTGCCAACCGTGTGGGCCACGCATTAAATGCAAAGGTCGAGCCGGTCCGAGTACTCGATCACGTAAGCGTGGGACGAATCCAGATGACCGAGAGCCAGCTGCTCGATTTCCAACCGGTGCTGCCGGCAGCAGTGGGGCTGGCTCTTTGGGGTTCGTATGTGGTTCCGCCGACCAACCGCTTTGCACATGTGGCGTAAGGCCAGGCAATGAGACCAATCAATCTGCTGCCCCCCGAGTTCGGACAGAGGCGGGTTCGCCGTCGTCGCATGATTCTTCTCGGGTTTGTGTTTGCCTCCTACATCGCATTGCTCGGCATGGGTGTACTCATTTGGTCGGGACGGGTCGACAACGCCAGACGCGATGTGGAGGCTCAAAACACGATCGTTCAGACCCTGCAACGCCAAGTCATTGGACTCGCCGACTTCGGGGATCTCGCCATCCGTTTCCAGGACAAGGCCGATCTGGTCAGCAGGGCCCTGAGCCGGGATGTCGACTGGGGCATCATCATGAACGACTTGGCGAGGCTGCTTCCGCCGCGGCTGTGGGTTGAGACCTTCTCGGGCACCGTCGTGGCCGAGACCATTCCCGGCGTGATCGGCCAGGTCTCGTTCAGCGGCATCGGCTTCGATTTTCCCGACGTATCCGCCTGGCTGCGGGCTCTCGACTCTGACCAATTCTCCGGGATCACCGGAACCTGGGTCAGCACTCTTTCTCAGGGAACCGTCGGCAGTGAGGATGTCGTGACGTTTGCGAGCACTGCAACGCTCACGCCGGCTGCAGTGACCAATCGGGTAGACAGCCTGATTCCCGAGGTTCCCTGATGCGTCGTGTCGGACTCCTGGTGACCCTGGCGATCTTGGTGGTCACCGGAGTGTGGTGGATGTTCCTGATCAGCCCCAAGAACGATGACATCGCGGACCTCGAGCAGGAGCTCACCGGTGCCATCGATACCGAGCAGCGTTTGCGGGTGCAGATAAACGAGCTCGAAACGATTCGCCAGGCCGAAGTCGAGTATCTCGCCGGGCTGGGCCGTCTCGATGCCCTGATCCCCCAGCGTCCGTTGCTCGAGGACTTCATCGAGCAGATCTACGAACTGACCACTGAGACGGGAGTGGAGTTGCAGACTCTGGCTCCGTCGATTCCGTCGTCCCCCGACGATTCGGAGTTGCGTGAGGTAGCGGTCTCGGTCCAGATAGAAGGCAAGTTCTTTGAACTCCTGGGGTTCCTGTTCGGGCTCAACGACATGGAGAGGCTCGTCCGGGTGGATTCGATAGCGGTGAGTTCGACTCTCGACGACGTTGGGGGGACGATCCTTTCGGTGAGTATCGAGATCAAACTCTTCACATTGGCCGACCTTCTCCCGATTCTCGATGAGGTCAGGTCGTTGACTCCCGACGAACTGCCAGACGATGGGGAGGGCGACCTAGAGACGCTGGGGGGCGGATTATGATCGCCGCCAAACGCACGCTGGCCTCGGTTTTGGTGGCGGTGCTCTTGGTGGCAACCGCGATAGCTGCCATGTGGTTGATGGCGTCCGCCGGCGTGTTTGCCGGCGCCGAGCAGCCGCTCCCGGGCGCACCCGGGTCGACCACCGAATCCACCCTGTCGGCGGCCGCCGGCGGGGGAGCGTTGGAGATCAACACCGGATTTCAGGTCTCCCAACCGCGAGACCCGTTCGAGCCGCTGATCGACAGCAGCGGTGGTGGCACCACGACGACGATCGATGACGAATCCACGACCACCACCGTCGCCGATGGATCGACCACGACCACCACTCTCGGCGATGGATCGACCACGACCACCATTGCAGGATCGACCACGACCACCACCGCCGGGGACAGCCCCGATGGGATCAGAGTCGTCCTCCTCGAGGTGCGCGATGAGAGCGGTTCGCTGGTGGCGGTCGTCGAGGTGGATGGTGAGACCTACACCGTCGGGGTGGGCGACACCTTCGCCGTCAGCTTCAAGGTCGTGAGCCTCACCGAATCGGGTGGCGTGTTCACCTTCGGCGACAGCGCATTCACCCTCGCCGTCGGCCAGAGCATTCTGAAGTAGGAGTCGGCTCCTTCGGAGCCTCCCGCAATTCGCAAAGGGTCGGCGGCTGGCGCCGCCTCCCACAATTCGCAAGAGGAGTTTGCAGGATCGCTTGCGTATTGCGTATTGCCTTCTTCCTTCTTCCCTAACGTCTAACAGCTAGCCCCTCCCGGTACCATCTCCGCCATGCTGCGCTTTCTAACCGCGGGGGAATCTCACGGCCCCGGGCTGGTCACGATCGTCGAGGGACTCCCCTCCGGTCTGGAGGTGTCTCGGGAGCGGATTGCGACCGAACTGGCTCGTCGCCGCATGGGAGCCGGCCGCGGGCGGCGTATGGCTGTCGAGCAGGACGAGTTGGAGATCTTGGGTGGGATTCGTTTTGGTCGGACGCTCGGCGGGCCGGTGGCCGTGGTGATCAGAAACACCGAGTGGCCGAAGTGGGTGGACGAGATGTCTCCGGATCCTGGAGAGAGCCAGAGGCCGTTGACTACGCCGCGACCCGGCCACGCCGATCTGGCCGGGATGCAGAAGTACGACACGCATGATGCTCGCGACATCTTGGAGCGATCTTCTGCCCGAGAGACAGCAGCCCGGACCGTGGCCGGGGTCCTGGCGAAGATCTACCTCGAAGAGATCGGAATATCGGTTCTCAGTCACGTCCTGGCCATCGGAGGAGTGTCCGTTTCCAACGATGACTACCCCGGTCCGGACGTGCTCGATCGCATCGACGCCTCTCCGGTTCGCACCCTCGACAAGGACGCCGAGGCCGGCATGTTGGCGGAGATCGCCCGCGCTCATGAGGAGCGCGACACCCTGGGCGGGATCATCGAGGTGGTGGTGCATGGCGCCCCGGCGGGAATCGGAAGCCACGTCCATTGGGATCGCAAGCTCGATGGACTGCTGGCCGGAGCGGTCATGTCGATTCCGGCAATCAAGGGGGTGGAGATCGGAGACGCCGCGGCGGTGGCCGCAGCGCGTGGGTCTTCGGCCCACGACGAGATCGATCACGACGGCGCCGAATTCACCCGGGGGACGAATCGCGCCGGTGGCTTGGAAGGCGGGATCACAAACGGCGAGCCGGTCATCGTTCGAGCGATGATGAAGCCGCTCTCGACGCTGATGCGACCCCTGCGAAGTGTCGACGTCATCAACAAGGAGGCGGCAGAGGCGTTCCGCGAGCGATCCGATGTCTGCTCGGTTCCGGCGGCGGGTGTAGTCGCCGAACAGATGGTCGCGTTCGTGATCGCCGCCGAGGTATCGCGCATGCTCGGAGGAGACACCATCAGCGACGTGCGGGATTCCATGAGCCGATATCGCAATCGGCTCGAGCACTTCTGATGGAGCGGCCGATCTGGCTGATCGGGATGATGGGATCCGGGAAGTCTACGGTGGCGCCCCTCGTGGCCGCCGCCCTCGACAGTGAATGGGCCGACGCCGACTCGATCATCGAGGAGGAAGCGGGGCGCAGCATCACCGAACTCTTTGGTGAATCCGAGGCGAGTTTCCGCGCCGTCGAGGTGGACGTCATCCGAGCGCTGGCCGGAGGACATGCGGTGGTCGCTACCGGCGGTGGTGCGGTCATGACTGAAGCGGCGGGCATCATGCGCGACAGCGGAGTGGTTGTCTGGCTGAGGGCCACGATCGATACCTTGCGCGATCGTATCGGTTCCGGATCGGAACGACCCCTCCTGGCGAACGGTCTGGCGGCGATCGAACAGATCGATGGTCGGCGCCGCGACCGGTACGCGGCCGTGGCCGATGTGGTGGTAGACACCGACGACCGCACTCCCCAAGAGGTAGCCGATCTGGTGGTGGCGGCGTGGACGAACGAATCGCCGCCGAGGTGACTTCCGTCACTATCGGTCGAAACGTCCTCGACGGAGTAGCTGATGGCTCCGAGCCGCTAATCGTCGTCCTCGCCCAGCCTGGGGCCGACCACGTAACGGCCCGGGTGGTTTCCGATCTCAAGGCTCGGGCCATCCCGGTGGTGACGCGCCTCCTTCCCGACGCCGAGGCGGCGAAGGCGTTCAAGGTCGTCGAGGAGACGACGGCATGGATGGGGCAAGTCGGCGTGAGGCGGGACGGGGTCGTGGTCGCCATCGGTGGAGGGGCCCTAACCGACGTCGCCGGGTTCATCGCATCTGTGTACATGCGGGGCGTCGAGGCTCGGTACGTGCCAACGACTCTCCTCGGAGCGGTCGACGCCGCAATCGGAGGCAAGACGGCGCTCAACGTCGGCGGCAAGAACCTTGTCGGCACGTTTGCCCATCCCGCTCGGGTCATCATCGATGTGGACCTACTCGACGAGTTGCCGAACAAATTGCTGGCCGAAGGATTGGCTGAGGCCTTCAAGGCCGGTCTGATTGGAGATCCCGGGCTGGTGGATGTGATCGAGCGTTCGGGTCTCCGTGCCGACCTGGAGGACGTGATCGAACGCGCCGTTGCCGTGAAGTCGGCCATCGTCGAGGCCGACTTCAAGGAGGCCGGATCCCGAGCTCATCTCAACTTCGGGCACACCGTCGGGCACGCGGTCGAGACCCTTGCCGGGTGGAGTCACGGACGTTCGGTAGCGGTCGGCATGGTTGCTGCCGCCGCCATCTCCCGCATGGTGTGCGAGTTCGACGATGAGGATCGGGTTTTGCAGGTAATTGCGGCGTTAGGCCTGCCGGTGGCGTGTCCCGGGGTGAACCGGGTGGATCTCCATCGGCTCATGCAGATCGACAAGAAGAGCGACTCGGGTGGCCTACGAATGGTGTTGCTCGAGGGTTTGGGCCGTCCTCGGGTGTCTCATGTAGACCCGGCTACCCTCGACGCCGGCCTCGACGCGATCGGTATCGGAGACGGATGAATCACGCCTTACGCCTGGAAGCTTTGGGCGCCGCCATCGACGCTCCGTTGCTGGTTTCCAAGGCACCGAATCTGAGGTATCTCACCGGCTTCGCCGGCTCGAGCGGCTGGATGCTGGTCAGGCCCGGCGGACCGGCCACCTTCGTCACCGACGGCCGATACGGAGAACTTGCCGCAGAACTCGTGAGCGCGTTGCCCGACACCGACCTGGTCGTGTATACGAGCGGCATGTGGGACGTGTTCCGGTCTCTCGTCGACGGTCTCGACGGAGTTCATCTCGAAGCGGACGATGTCACCTGGGAGTTCTCCGAGGACTTTGCAAAGGAGACGGGCCTTGGGGTGACCCCGGGGAGTGGAGCGGTCGAAGCGCTGCGCCGCACCAAGGATGCCGACGAGGTTGCCGCGCTCCAAGCTGCAGCCGATGCCGGCGACGTCGCTTTTTTGGCTCTGGCGCAGATCGCCGAGCCAACGTTGTCGGAGGAAGAACTGGGGTGGCGTCTCATCGACGAGATGCGTAAGGCGGGAGGTCGGGCCGCCGGGTGGGATCCCATTGTCGCTGCGGGCGCGGGAGCATCGATCCCGCATTATCGGTCCGGTCGTAACCCGCTGGGCGATGGACTGCTGCTGCTCGACTACGGCTGCACCGTGGAGGGTTACCACAGTGACATGTCGCGCACCGTCTGGCTGGCAGGGGAGCCCGACGCCGAAATGGGGAGGGTCTATCGAGCGGTGGCCGAGTCACAGGAGGCCGGTCTGGCGGCGGTCGCACCGGGTGTCACCTGCGGTGCGGTGGACGAGGCGGCGAGAGAAGTTCTTCGAGGGTACGGATACGAGGAACAGTTCATTCACAGCACCGGACATGGGGTGGGTCTGGAGATCCATGAGCCTCCCTGGATACGGGCCGACAACGATGACGCCCTGATGCCGGGGGACGCCATCACCGTCGAGCCCGGCGTTTACCTGCCGGGGGTTGGGGGAGTACGAATCGAGGACATGGTGTTGGTCACCGAGTCGGGGTCGATGATCCTCACCAGATCTTCGAAGGAGCCGAGACCATCATGATTTCCACCAACGATGTCAGGCCCGGCATGGCTCTCGACCTCGACGACGGGATTTTCCAGATCGTCGAATACCAGCATGTGAAGCCGGGCAAAGGTAAAGCCTTCGTCCGGATGAAGTTGAAGAATGTGGAGTCGGGAGTCGTCGTCGATCGGACATTCAGGGCCGACGAGAACGTCCAGCAAGCCATCATCGATCGAAGGCATCATCAGTTCCTCTACCGCGATGACATGGGATTCCACTTCATGGACGGTGAAACCTTCACCCAGATATCGCTCGGATCCGACGAGATCGGCGACGCCGTTTCCTTTCTGAAGGAGGGGGAGTCGATCGATCTGGCCATGTATGAGGGACGACCCATCGGCATCAACCTGCCCGTCTCGGTCGAGTTGGAAGTCACCGAAGCCGAGCCGGGGGTCAAAGGAGACCGGGTTTCCGGTGCGACCAAGCCGGTCACGCTCGAGACCGGACTGGTCGTTCAGGTCCCCTTATTCGTGGAACAGGGCGACCGCATCAAGGTGGATACCCGTACCGGCGGATACATGACTCGGGTCTCCGGGTAGGGGAAAACCCCAATGAACCGTCCCGAGGCCCGTGAGGAAGCTCTCAAGCGTCTCTATGAGGCAGATCAGCGGGGTTCCGAGCCTTTTACCGGCGATCTGGGCCGTCGGGCGGCGGAGGTGGTCGAAGGGGTCTGGGCCGAGCGTGAGGCACTCGATGCCGCCATTGGCGGGGTCTCGCGACGATGGAGGGTCGAGCGGATGCCTCCGGTCGATCGCAACGTGATTCGGATCGCATTGTGGGAATTGCGTCATCACACCCGGACTCCGGTGCCGGTGGTGATCAGCGAAGCGGTTCGGATGGCGAAGGCATACTCCACCGAACGGAGCGGAGGGTTCGTCAACGGTGTTCTTGCGAAGCTTGCCGACGAGCAGGTCGCGGCCGGAGAATGAACCGGATCGTCGTGTCGCTCGACGTACCTACGGCGATGGAGGCCCGCCGTGTGGCACGGGCGGTCGGCGAAGCCGGGGTCGGAGTCCGCATCGGCCCCCGGCTGTTGAATCGGGTGGGGCCGGCTGTCATCGCGACGGTGAGATCCGAGGCCGAGGTGCTGGCCGATGCCCGCATCGGGGGTTCGCCGGCCGAGGTGGTGGCCGCCGCACGAGCGCTGGCGTCTCTCGGGGCGAGTTGGGTGACCGTGGACGGTGCGATCGGGCCCGCCGCCGTCGCCGCCGCCGCCGAGGTCGTAGCGACCTACGGTGCCGCGTTATTGGCGACCACGGTGCCGCCCGAAGCGCCCGACCCACCAGGCGGGCGCGGCAAGGCCGTCAGCGGGCTTGCCCAGGGATTGGCTGCCACCCGGATCGTCGGCGTCATCGGCTTGGTTGGTGACGTCGGGGTGGTCGTGCAGGTGGCACCTGCTCTCCCGGTCGTCGTTTACGAAGCGGTATCTGTGCCGGAGGTGTCGGATGCGCTGTCGAAAGGGGCGTTGGCGGTCGTCATCGATGCCGCGATCGCCCGAGCCGCGGATCCGGCGGCCGCAGTCGCCCCATATGCTGAGGTGGCCCGAGCCGCTTGATACGATCGGCGCACCAGGAGGTCGCACCCATGGGCATTCCCCCGAAACTCACCACCGAACAGAGAAACGCTGCCCTTGCAAAAGCGGTCGAAGCACGTCGGGCTCGAGCCGAAGTTCGCCAGGCCCTCGGTACGGGCGAGCTGACCTTTTCCGACGCGCTCGCCAAAGCGGATGATGACCTCATAGGTGGCATCAAGGTCAAAGCGATCCTCACGGCTCTTCCCGGTCTGGGGAAGGTGAAGTCTTTCCGTCTGATGAAGGAGTTGGGAATCTCCGAGAATCGCCGATTACGCGGACTCGGACGCAAGCAGAAGGAGGCCCTCCTCGCAGCACTCTCCTGACGAATCCCGACGCGGGCGTCTCATCGTCTTGTCGGGGCCATCCGGGGTAGGGAAGTCCACCGTGGTCGACGGACTGGCGCAGCGGCTCCCGTTCTCCTTCTCCGTCTCGATGACGACGCGGTCGCCGCGGCCGGGCGAGGTGGAAGGGGTGGACTATCGATTCGTCGACGATGAAGAATTCGAGAGGGCCGTTGCTGCCGGCGAACTCGTCGAGTGGGCGGAGTACGGAGGGCATATGTACGGGACCCCGGCGCATCGACTCGAACAGGAGCGGGCCGCCGGAAACGATGTAATTCTGGATATCGAGATCGTGGGATCTCGGATCGTTAGGGAGCGGTTCCCGGATGCTGTCATGATCTTCATCGCTCCGCCCGACATGCGAGAACTGGCGCGGCGGTTACGGTCGCGCGGTGATACGTCGGAGGCTGACGTGGCGGCCCGGTTGGCGGTGGCCAACGACCAGATCGAAGCAAGCCACGATTTGTTTGATCATTTCGTCGTCAACGACGGTCTTGATGCTGCCATTGACCAGGTGACCGATATACTTGCAACCGTTCCCGAACCAGTGACGAACAACGATGATTGAACCCCCTATCGAGACCGTGCTCGAACGCACCGAGCAACGGTTCACCCTGGTCGTGCTCGCGGCTCGCCGCGCTCGCCAGATCAACGCCTACTTCAACCAGCTTGGCGAGGGCATCGGTGGGTACATCCCGCCGCAGGTCCACTCCCTGTCGCGTAAGCCGCTCTCGATCGCGTTCGAGGAGATTGCAGCAGACAAGGTCGTCGTCGACCGCGACGAGTAGAGACTTTGCTCACCGGTCGCCGGATCCTGCTTGGGGTCAGCGGCGGTGTCGCTGCCTTCAAAGCCGCGTATCTGGCGCGCCGCCTCGTCGAGCGTGGCGCGCAGGTTCGGGCAATCATGACGCCGTCGGCGGGCGAGTTCCTCGGTCCGCAAACGCTGGCGGCAATCACGGGTACCCCGCCGTACCAGGACTTCTTTGGTGGGGAGTCGGTGAGCCCGCACACCGAACTGGCACGCTGGGCGGATCTCATCGTGATCGCTCCTGCGACCGCCGCCACGATGGCCCGACTCGCCAACGGTCTCAGCGAGGATCTGCTTTCGGCGACGGTTCTCGCCTTTACCGGGCCGGTGGTGATAGCTCCCGCCATGCACACGGAGATGTGGGAGAATCCGGCCACTCAGCGCAACGTGACTCTGCTGAGCACCGATGGGATCCACCTCGTCGGACCTGAAAGTGGCGCTCTGGCGGGTGGGGACGAGGGGCCCGGCCGGATGAGTGAGCCCGAAACGATTGTCGACACCATAGAAACCTTGCTGGGGAAAGGCTCGCTGGCGGGTACGAGTGTGCTGGTCAGCGCCGGTGGTACCCGGGAGCCGATCGATCCGGTGCGGTACCTGGGCAATCGCTCGACCGGCAAGATGGGAACGGCGGTCGCGCTCGAGGCTGCGGCTCGTGGGGCGACAGTGACGCTGGTGACTACGGCCGACCTCGCAGTGTCCGATTCGATCGATGTGGTCGAGGTGGAGACGGCTGATGAGATGGCCCAAGCCGTCTGGAAGCACGCCGAGGACGTGGACGTCGCCGTGCTGGTGGCTGCGGTCGCCGATTTCAAGCCTCAGGATCAAGCAGCCACGAAACTACGCCGAGCGTCTGGCCCGCCGGAGGTGAAGCTGGTCCCGGCACCGGACATTCTCGCCGGGGTGGCATCTCAGAAGAACCGACCGTTTCTGGTCGGATTTGCAGCCGAGACCGGACCTGTGGAACAAGCGGTGGAGAAAGCGTCCTCCAAAGGTGTCGACCTCCTCGTCGCCAACGACGTGACTCTGCCCGACTCCGGCTTCGGCGTCGACACCAATCGGGTCACGATCATCCGTCCTAACGGCGACAGTGACGGGTGGCCCGTGATGAGTAAGCGTCAGGTGGCAGCCCGACTGTGGGATCTGATCGCAGAAGAGAGAACCTCGACCTGACCCGAATTGTTCGAGTCGTGCCAGATGTTCCATCGTTCTCCGTGGACGACGGCTTCTCATATTCCGTTCCCGAGGGTATCGAAGTGGGAGTGGGCGCCATCGTCCGCGTACCCCTCGGAGGGCGCCGGGTGCGGGGCTGGGTGGTCACCGAAAGCGATGGAGACGCTGCACGGCTCAAGTCTGTTTTGTCCAGATCGGGAGACCTGCCGGTCTTCGACACCAGATTCCTCCAGGTGATGCGATGGGCGGCGATTAGATATGTCGCTCCGCTAGCCGCCGTCCTGAACAAGGCGACCCCCCCCAATCTGCCCAAGAATCGAACCTGGAAGAATCGCATCCCGCTGGTGGAGATGCCCCAGCCGCCGTCGCTTCCGATGGCCGGGGCGTTGGCGGCCGGCAAGCGGCCTTCGACCGAGACCTGGATCGGCGGCGAATCGTGGGCGACACCGATTGCGGCGTCGATTGCTCCAGCGCTGAACGAGGGCAGGAGTGGCCTTGTAATCGCCCCAACCGTGGCCGAGAGCGAGGTGTTGTCGCGTGAGCTGGGGGCGATCCTGGGCGACAGGGTGGTGGCGAGCACTTCGGCCGAATCGGATGCGAACAAGACCAGGGCCTGGGTGGAGGCGGCGACTCGACCCGGGTCGCTCGTGGTCGGAACACGGACTGCGGCGTTCTGGCCCGTCCGAGACCTGGCGGCGGCCTTCGTGGTCGGGGAGGGCCGGCGCGGTATGAAGGACAAGTCGACTCCAACTACCCACGCTCGCGAAATTCTGCTCAAACGGTCTCAGGTCGAGCGGTTCGGTCTGGTGCTATTGGGACTTGTCCCCACCGCCGAAGCCCTTGCTCTTAGCGCGGCACATCGGATCCCGGCAACCGGACGACCTTGGGGACAGGTAGAGGTGGTCGATCGGCGCACCGAGGACGGCGCCGGAGCGTTGCTCGGTCCCACCGCCCGGGCGGCGCTGCGGGCCTCGGTGTCTGCAGGGAAGCCGGTCTTGTTGTTTACCCACCGGCGGAGCACGGCACATCGGTGTGCTCGTTGTAAGGCGCTACGTAGGTGTTCCCAGTGTGGTTCGGGGGTGTTCGACGCAGGGATCTGCGTCAGGTGTGACACTCGCTCTGAAGAGTGTTCGGAGTGTGGGTTCGGGCGGTTCGAGCTGCTGGGATCCGGGGTGGCGCGGGTCGCCGGTGAGGCCGCTCGTGTCGTGGGCCGGGAAAACGTCGGTGACGTGGGAGGTGGCCGGTTGGTTGTGGTCGGCACCGAACGGGATCTGCCCGGCCTGACGGTTGGTCTCACCATCGTTGTCGATGCCGATGGGCCGATCGTTGCACCGACCTATCGGGCGGCCGAAGACGCGCTGCGACTTCTGGCGCGGGCGGTCGCCGCCGCCGGGCGCGGCCGCGGCCGACGCGGCCTGATCCAGACGTCCGATCCGTCGCATCCCGTGATTGAGGCGATCAGGAAGGCCGATCCGGCCACGTTCGTGCGAATCGATTCCGCCGAGCGTGCTGCCGCCGGATTCCCGCCGGGGGGAGAAGTCATGGTCCTGGAGGTAGAAGATCCTCCGCCCGATGCCACCGATGAGCTCAACGAGGCGGTCGGCGAACGCGCCGATGTGCTGGGGCCGGCCGACAGCGGCGGACGAACCAGGTGGCTGCTGCAGGGCCAGGATCTGACCGCAGCACGAATTGCGGTGAGATCGGTGGTGTCGCGCTGGCGCGAGGGCGGGGCCCGGGTCAGGATCGATGCCGATCCGGTGGATCTGTGATTGGGGTGCGGGTTCGCCACACCCCGTCGGTTGCTTCAGGTCGAGCCACCGATGATCATGACGACGGAGTCGAGGAGGGGTGATGATCGGATTCGACCCGTATTCGCCTGAGTTCGTCGAGGACCCGTATCCGGTGTTCGAGCGGCTACGCGCCGAGTCTCCGGTGTTCTTCGATGAACGGTGGGGTGTCACTTTCTTTGCCCGCCATCAAGATGTTCGAGGGATCTTGCGCGATCGCCGATTTGGTCGCGATGTGCGCCACGCCGTGGATGCCTCCGAGATCGATCAGGCAGCATTCGATCGCATCTATCCGGTTCAGTATCCCAACTGGGTCCGCTACATCCGCGAGTCGTTCATCGATTTCGAGCCCCCGGCGCACACCCGCCTTCGAAGGCTCGTGCAGTTTGCGTTCTCCAGACGGGCATCGGAGAGCTATCGCTCGCGACTGGAGTCGACCGCAGAACGATTGCTCGACCAGGCGCTCGACAAGGGCACGATGGAAGCGGTCGCCGAGTACGCCACCCCGATTCCGTTGGCGATGATCTCTGACCTGATGGGGATACCTGCAGAAGATCAGCACCAACTGGTGGATTGGTCGGCGGCAATCGTCCGTCTCTACGACCAGGCCTGTACTCCGGAGGAGGGTGCGTTGGGTGAGTCGGCGACGATCGAATTCGTCGACTATGTCAGGACCCTGATCGACCGTCGAGCAAACACACCCGGGGAGGACCTCGTAACTGCGTTGATCGAAGCCGAGGTGGATGGGGACCGACTCGGAGAAGACGAAGTCATCGCAACCGCCATTCTGACGCTCAACGCCGGCCATGCGGCAACGGTTCAAGCGATCGGCAACGGCATCATGGCGTTGGCTCGGTATCCCGACCAGCATGAACTCTTGCGCCGAGAGCCCGATCTGATCCATCAGGCGGTCGACGAGCTCCTCCGGTACGACACACCGCTGCAGATGTTCGAGCGCTGGGTGCTGGAGGACCTCGAGTGGAACGGCGTACCGCTTCGAAGGGGGACCAAGGTGGGCCTGCTGTTTGGCTCGGCCAACCGTGATGAACTCGCCTTCGAGGAACCGGCGCGCCTCGATCTGGCTCGGACTCCCAACGATCACGTGTCCTTCGGAGGCGGGATCCATCATTGTGTTGGGGCGCCGTTGGCACGAGTAGAGATGGAGGTCGCCTTCTCTCATTTCGCACGGAGAGTCAGGGAGTTCGAGGTGCAGATCGAGTCGCCGCCACGAGTACCGAGTTTGGTTTTTCGCGGCGTTCGGGAACTGCCACTGAAGCTGGCGTGACCGGCGCACCAGCAGGCCGCGCAGCTTCTTCGGGTCGCCTTCTGGAGGGGGGGCCCCCGCCTCTATCCTCCGCAGCACCAATGGCCATCTTCCCGATCCGTATCTACCCCGACCCGGTCCTGCGGATGGCAGCGCGTCCCGTCGAGACCGTTGACCACGACGTTCGTCGCCTGGTCGATGACATGTTCGAGACTATGTACCAGGCACCCGGGGTGGGCCTGGCCGCCCCGCAGATAGGGATCCCTCTCCAGGTCGTCGTTGGCGACATCGGCGAAGGGCCGTTTCATCTCATCAATCCGGTGATGGAAGAGACCAGCGGTTCCTGGACCTACGAGGAGGGCTGCCTGAGCGTTCCTGAGCGGTACTGGCAGATCAAGCGATCTGCCTACGCCCGGGCGAGTGGCCTCGACGCCGATGGTCGGTCGGTCACGCACGAAGGGGACGAGTTGGTAGGACGGGTCCTCCAGCACGAGTTGGATCATCTCAAGGGCACGCTCTTGCTCAAACGGCTGCCTCGCCGGGTTCGAAAGGATGCGTTGCGCGAGTTGCGCCAAGAGGGCTTGACGCGGGGTGGGACGTGACTTCGGCGTTGGCCGAGGGAGCCGCTCACCGGCGGTGGAGTGCCGCCTTCATGGGCACACCGACGGCGGCGATCCCGATCCTGTCGGCGCTGCGAGAAGTGGCAGATGTGAGTCTGGTGGTCACCCGTCCCGACAAGCCCCAAGGCCGGTCCAAACGGCGGAAGGCTCCGCCGATCAAGCATGCCGCCGCAGAGTGGGGCATTCCGATCGCTCAGCCGACGACAGGGGTCGAACTGTTCGATGCGGTGCAAGCCGTCTCACCGGACATAGCGGTGGTCGCCGCGTACGGTCGGCTCATCAAACCCGAACTGCTGGAGGTTCCGAAGCACGGATTTGTGAATGTTCATTATTCGTTGCTGCCGCGATGGCGGGGGGCGAGTCCGGTGGTTCGTGCCATCCTGGCGGGTGACGATGAGACGGGCGTTTCGCTCATGCGGATGGATCGGGGGCTCGACACCGGTCCGGTGATCGCAGCCGAGGTGATCCCGGTAGAGCCGGTCGACGACACCGGGAGCCTGACCGACAAGCTTGCTGCGGCCGGAGGCGCTTTGTTGACTTCTGCCTTGCCGCGGTATCTGGCAGGTGAAACGACGGCGGTGCCGCAGGACGACGCATTGGCAACCGCGGCGGCGAAGGTCTCGACCGATGAGGCGCATATCGATCCGATGCGCCATCCGGCGGAGGCGGTGGATCGGGCGGTCCGCGCCTTCAACCCGAAGCCGGGGGCATGGTGTCTGGTGGATGGCGCACGTTTCAAGATCTGGGTGGCGACCAGGAGTCCGGGCGTTACCGCGAAACCGGGCGAGGCGCGCCTGATCGACGGTCGCGTGATCCTCGGAAGCCGCACCGGATCCCTCGAGCTGATCGAGGTGCAACCGGCGGGCAGGCCGGCGATGACGGCTGTTGCCTGGATGAACGGCAGACGGGGGGAGCCGGCCGAGCTCAGATGATCTCGATGCCGTCAAGGCTCTCCTCGGGGGGAGGAAACCGCATGTCGAGACCTTCGAGGGCAGCGATGATCACTTCCGAGACCACCAGGTTGCGGTACCACTTGCGGTCGGCCGGTACCACGTACCACGGGGCCCATGCGGTGCTGGTGCGCGACAGCATGTCCTCGAACGCGGCTTGGTAATCGGTCCAACGCTGGCGTTCCGCCAGGTCTCCCGTGGCGAACTTCCACTGCTTGTCCGGAGTCGCCAGACGGGCTCGCAACCGCTCGGCCTGCTCATCCTTCGAGATGTGCAGAAAGAATTTGAGGATCGTGGTGCCTTCGTCAGCCAACATGTGTTCGAAGTCGTTGATGTGGTCGTAGCGGCGCGCCCAAGTAGCTTTGCCCACCAAGGAGTGGACCCGCACCACAAGCACGTCTTCATAGTGACTCCGGTTGAAGATCGTGATCTCACCTGCCCGGGGAGTGTGGGCGTGGATGCGCCACAGATAGTCGTGGCCGAGCTCTTCCAATGTCGGCTTCTTGAACGAAGCGACCTTGACCCCCTGTGGATTGACGCCTTCGAAGACGTGGCGAATCGTGCCGTCCTTACCGGCGGTGTCGGTCGCCTGCAGAACGATGAGCACCTTGTGTCGGCCCTCGGCAAAGAGAAGTTCCTGCAGCGACTCCAAGCGGTCGTTTAGAGCCTTGAGCCGGTTCTTGCCGCCCTTCTTGCCGTTCGAGAATGCCGAGGTGTCGGCCGGATCGAGCGACCCGAGGTCGACGGCGGTGCCGGGGGTGATGCGATAGCGCTCCATGGTGGGGAGGCTAGAGGGGAAAGCTTGCAGGCAGACATCAGACATCAGACATCAGACATCAGACATCAGATATCAGAGGATCGCATTTCTTCTTGAGATCTGAAGTCTGAGATCTGAGATCTGATGCACGCTGTTCTACCCTGAGGTCATGCCCGTCAAGATCGCACCGTCGCTTCTGGCCGCAGACTTCGCCCATCTGGCGGATGAGGTCTCTCGGATCGAGCAGCATGTCGATCTACTGCACGTCGATGTGATGGACGGCCACTTTGTGCCGAATCTCAGCTTTGGCATGCCGATCATTCGGTCGCTCCGGGCGACCACCGATCTCTACTTCGACTGCCATCTGATGGTGTCGAATCCGATCAGTCTGTTTGGAGCGCTGGCGCAGGCAGGTGGCAGCCTGGTCACGGTCCACATCGAGGTGCACCCCGACCCGACTCGAGCGGCCGCCGCGGCAAGGAATGCAGGTCTCGACTTCGGCTTGGTGCTGTCTCCAGCCACGCCATTTGAGGCGGTGGTTCCGTATGTGGAGCTCTGTGACCTGCTGCTGGTCATGTCGGTCGACCCCGGCTTTGGAGGTCAGGCCTTCATTCCGGAGGTACTCGGCAAAGTGGAGGCCGCGAGGAAGTTTGTTGATTCGGAAGGTCTACGTGCCGATATCGAGATTGATGGGGGAATCAACCCCGACAATGCACCACTGGCGCGGGCGGCGGGTGCGGATGTCATAGTTGCCGGCACGGCGATCTTTGGCGATCCGGACCCAGTCGCAGCCGTGGGGCGACTGAGGGCCGCTGCCGATGGAGTCGAATGAGCGAACGAATTATTTTGATCGACGACGACGCGGATATCGTCCGCTTTGTCACCACCAATCTGGAGCTCGAGGGTTACGCGACCAAGAGCGCGTCCACGGCCGAGGAGGGCTTCGACATGGGCGTCGAGCACCCACCAGATCTCTTTCTGGTCGATCTCTCGCTGAACGATGACGCCGGGTTCGAAGTGCTGAAGCGTCTTCGCACCAATCCGTCGACGACCAACGTGCCCCTGGTGCTGCTTACGGCAGAGTCGAAGGTGACCGACATCGTTCGGGGCCTGGACGCGGGGGCGGACGATTACATCACCAAACCTTTCGCCCTCGAGGAACTGGTAGC
>JAZGCP010000095.1:0-3270 GCA_036477035.1 Acidimicrobiia bacterium
CGCCGTGCCGGAACCGAATATTTCGGCCCCTACGCACACGCTTATGCGATTCGGCAGACGCTCGATCTCCTTCTGAGGACCTTCCCGGTGCGTACCTGCTCGAATGCCAAGTTCCGCAGGCACGAAGCGACGGGTCGGCCATGTCTGCTGTTTGACATCGAACGCTGCTCCGGCCCCTGTGTGGCAGAGGTGACTCCGCAGTTGTACCAGCAGTACGTCGACGGACTGGCCGCATTCCTCACCGGGAACAGCGAGTCGATCAGGGAGCAAATCAGGTCTGACATGGAAGCGGCTTCGGAGGCACTTCAGTTCGAGGTCGCGGCGCGGCACCGTGACCGCCTTGCCGCCATCGAGAAGGCTCTCGCCAAGCAGGAGGTGGTTTCGACCCGCAAGGAAGACTTCGACCTGTTTGCCATCGAGCAGGACGACCTCGAGGCGTCACTGGTGGTTCTCAACATCCGAAATGGCCGGGTCAGCGGCCGCCTGAGCACGATCGTGGACAAGGTGGAGGATGTGACCACCGCCGAACTGACCGAGCGGATGCTCAGTCAGGCATACGGATCTGAAAAGCCTCCACAGGAAGTCCTGGTTCAGACGCTGCCGGCAGATGCGGATCTGTGGTCGGATTGGCTCGAGTATCGGCGCCAAGCCGGGGTGTCGCTTCGCATACCGCAGCGAGGAGTAAAACGCCGTTTGATGGAGACTGCCGTGACCAATGCTCGCGAGGCATTTGCGCGCCATAGGTTGCGCCGTCAGAACGACCACAACGCCCGCGCCAAGGCACTCCGATCTCTTCAGGAGGCTCTCGGGCTGCCCGAACCGCCGCTGCGAATCGAAGCCTTCGACATCGCAACGATCCAGGGCCGGGACACAGTGGGATCAATGGTCGTTATGGAGGACGGCCTCGCTCGTCGAGGGCATTACCGGCGATTCAAGGTGCGCCATGTCGATGGTCAGGACGACTTTGCCTCGATGGAGGAGGTGCTTCGCCGACGGCTGACGGCATACCTGGTCGAACGGGAGTTGCCGGTTGAGGAGCGCGGCAAGTTCGCCTATCCGCCTTCGCTGCTGCTGGTCGACGGGGGAGCGGGGCAGGTGTCACGAGCAGTAAAGGTGGTGGACGAACTCGAGTTGGATATCCCCGTCGCAGGCCTGGCCAAGCGGATGGAGGAGGTATATCTCCCCGGCCGCGCCGAACCGGTGCGAATAGCGCGTGGAGACGAAGCGCTGTACCTGTTGCAGCGTATTCGTGATGAGGCTCATCGGTTCGCCAACGAGTACCACCGAAAGCTGCGGGGGCGCCGTATGGTTGACTCGATACTCGACGGCGTCTCCGGGATCGGCCCCGCACGCAAGAAAGCGCTCCTGCGTCGGTTCGGGTCGCTAAAGCGGATCAGAGAAGCCGAGATCGACCAGTTGAAGGAGGTTCTTCCGAATGACGTCGCCGAACGGCTTCACGGCATCCTCCACGGAACCGCTGTCGTGGGCTCCGTATGAAACCTGCGTGGGAATCGGTTGGATCGGGTGGAGTGGGAGTGCCATCGACCGGTTGGTGCTCCCCGGCCTGCCTATGCCGCCCGGCCTGAGGGCGAAGCCCACTCCGGATGTAGCCGTGCTGGCTCGGCGGCTGGCGGCCTACTTCGACGGGAGAACCGACTGGCCGTCGGGTGCCGAGTTCATCGATTCTGCAGCTTCCACCGCTTTCGAGGTGGAGGTGTATCGCACGGTTACTGCGATCCCGCCGGGGAAGACAATGACCTACGCAGACGTAGCGTCCCATGTAGGGCGCCCGGGTGCGGCTCGGGCAGTCGGCGCGGCAATGGCCAAGAACCGATTTGCGCCGATGATCCCCTGTCATCGGGTGGTCGGGTCGGACGGGTCGCTACGCGGCTACGGCGGGGGGATGGCTATGAAGCGACATTTGCTGGAAATGGAGGCGGCAGGTGCGTGAGCGACCCCATCTGGTGGTGATAACCGGCATGGCCGGCGCCGGGAGATCGCAGGCGTCGAAGGCACTCGAGGATCTCGGCTTCTATGTGATCGACAATCTTCCGGCCGACCTCATCGCCGAAGTGGTGCGGCGGGCCGATCTGCAGGAGAGTGTCAGCACTCGCCTGGCGGTGGTCGTGGATACGCGCGGCGGCCTCGAGTTCGACGATCTCGACCTGGTCATGCGGACCTTGGCGGCCGACGGTGTGCCGACTACCACACTTTTTCTGGATGCCGACGACGACGTGCTGGTCAAGCGTTTCGAGGAGTCGCGCCGACCTCATCCCGTTCCGGCGGCAACCCTGGCCGAGTCGATCGCCGACGAGCGAACGGCGCTGGAAGGCGTGCATGGCAGAGCCGACCTCATGATCGACACCTCCGAGCTCAACGTGCACGAGTTGCGGGAGTTGATCGTCGGCAGCTTCTCAGGTGGGGCCGAGGAAAGACCGCTACGGGTGTCGGTTGCATCCTTTGGCTTCAAGCACGGGGTGCCGCGCGTCATCGACCTCGTGTTCGATGTGAGATTCCTTCCCAACCCACATTGGATCGAGGAGTTGCGACCGCTCACGGGACTCGATGAGCCGGTGCGAAAATACGTGCTCGATCAAGAGGATGCGAAGGCGTTCCTCGAGCACCTGGACCAGCTTCTCGAATTTCTGGTGCCGAGGTACCAGCGAGAGGGCAAGTCTTATCTCACCATCGGCATCGGCTGTACGGGTGGGCGGCATAGGTCGGTCGCAATCGCCGAACGCGTCGCCGCCTTCCTGGGTGCTCAGGAGGATCTGGACGTTTCGGTACGACACCGGGACATAGGGCGGTGAGAGACGCCGATGTACTCGTAGAGCCACTGCTGCAGCAGCTGGAGGAGGACTACGACGGGCTTCAGGTGGCGGCCATCGGCGGCGGTCACGGCCTCTCGGCCGCGCTGCGAGCGATCCTCGACTACGCCGACGCGGTCACTGCGATCGTCACCGTCGCCGACGACGGTGGATCCTCCGGCCGGATCGCCCCCGACCTGGAGATCCCGCCGCCCGGCGACATCCGGCGGGCGCTGCTCGCCATGACCGATCAGCCTTCGCTGTGGCGATCCCTGATCGAGTATCGCTTCTCGGATTCCGATGTTGCCGGACACAGCCTCGGCAATCTCATCCTTGCTGCAATGGCCGAACTCGGAGGTGGCTTCTCCGATGCGGTCAACACCCTGGGTCGCCTCCTGGGAGCGCGGGGCGCAGTGATACCGGTTGCCGCAGAGCGGCTCGCTCTGGAAGCAGACGTGGACGG
>JAZGCP010000096.1:0-3119 GCA_036477035.1 Acidimicrobiia bacterium
CAGGCGAGCTGCATTGGCACGGCGCCACTCCCGACGCTCCGATGGTTCATTTGTCGATCACCTACGGCGGGGCGACGCAATGGGTCGACCGCAAGGTGACCGATGAGGAATACGCCGGCTAACGGACGTTCCGCCGTGAGGCCCAACGAGCCTGGCCAGCTAGCCAGTAGCCGGTAGCCGGTCGAGGCACCCCGGGGGATCAATGGCTCTTCCTGGATGCTGGGTACTGGATACATCGAGACCGGATCCCTCCAGATGTGCTTTGTAGACGCCGATAATGCGTTACGCTTATCTGGTACGAAACGGTTATCACGAGCGGTGGAGGGACAGGCCCTACGAAGCCGCGGCAACCGACACCCGGACAGTCCGGGGGCACGGTGCCAATGCCTGATCGATGAGCTGTCGTCGAGCGGTCTGCCGCTCGAGGCGCTCCGTGAGCGTTTCGAGATGGGAGATACAGACATGTTCGACGTACCCAACCCGGCGCCATGAGTTCGTTCCTCGACGCGGTCGAATCCGGATCGGTCGTCATCTTCGACGGCGCCACCGGAACCTCGCTCCAGACAATCGACCTCTCGCTCGACGATTTCGGCGGGCCTGAGTTCGAGGGCTGCAATGAGCAACTGAACGCCCTCCGTCCGGATGTGGTGGCGTCGATCCATCGTTCCTTCTTCGAGGTCGGGGTCGACGTGACCGAGACGAACACCTTCGGAGCGTTTGCGATCCCGCTGGGCGAATACGGGATCGCGGACCAGGCGTACGACCTGGCGGCGGCGGGAGCGGCGATTGCCCGAGAAGTAACCGACGAGTTCATCGCCGCCGACGGTCGGCAACGTTGGGTCGCTGGATCGATCGGGCCCGGGACCCGCTTCGCCTCACTGGGTCAGATCCGCTACGCCGAGCTGCGCGATGCCTACGAGGTGGAAGCAGCCGGGCTCCTGGACGGTGGTTGTGATCTGCTCTTGATCGAGACCCAATTCGATCTCCTGGGTGCCAGGGCCGCAATCAACGGCGCCCGGCGGGCAATGACTCACAGCGGGCGCACCGTGCCACTCCAGGTGCAGGTGACGATCGAACTCACCGGCCGGATGCTGCCCGGAACCGAGATTGGAGCGGCCCTCACCACCCTCGACGCTCTCAGACCCGACGTGATCGGGATCAATTGCGCTACCGGACCGGCCGAGATGTACGAGCCGCTGCGGTATCTGTCGCGCCACTCCCGAATCCCGATCTCGGTCATTCCCAATGCCGGTTTGCCGCAGGTGGTTGACGGCGAAATGGTGTACGACCTGGCTGCCGCCGGACTGGCGGAGCACCTGACCACTTTCATCAACGAGTTCGGCGTCGCCGTGGTCGGAGGGTGCTGTGGAACCACGCCCGAGCACTTGGCGGCCGTCGTCGAGGCATGCAGGCCACTGCAGCCGCCGCCACGGGACCCGATTCACATCCCGGCCGCCGCCTCGACCTACTCTCCGGTGCCTTTCCGGCAAGACACCTCCTTTCTGATCATCGGGGAACGCACCAACGCCAATGGCTCGCGTGCGTTTCGTGACGCACTGCTCGACGAGGACGTGGATGTTTGCCTCGCCATCGCAGAGGATCAGGTACGCGAATCGGCGCACCTGGTGGATCTTTCGGTCGACTACGTGGGTCGCGACGGGACGGCAGACATCGAGTTGCTCGGCTCTCGGTTTGCCACCGAGATAGCCGCACCGGTGGTGCTCGACTCGACCGAGCCGGAGGTGATGGAGGCAGGTCTGGAACTCATCGGAGGTCGCAGCGTGCTGAATTCGGCGAATCTGGAGGAGGGAGATGGCCCCGGATCGCGGCTCGATCGGGTTCTGTCGCTTGCCCGGGAACACGGCGCAGCCGTCATCTGCCTGCTCATTGACGAGAAGGGCCAGGCCCGTACATTGGAGTGGAAGCTCGAAGTCGCCCACCGGTTGCACAAGATTGCCACCGAGCGATATGGCCTCGAGGCCGAAGACCTCATTTTTGATGCGCTGACCTTCCCGCTGAGCACCGGTGACGACGATCTGCGACGGGATGCGATTGCCACCATGGAAGCGATCAAGCGAATCAAAGCCGAAATCCCGGGGGCATCGACGGTGCTGGGAATCTCCAACGTTTCGTTTGGCCTTTCGCCCCCGACGCGTCGCGCCCTCAACTCGGTGTTTCTCCATGAGTGTCTCGAGGCGGGCCTCGATGCGGCCATCATCCACGCCGGAAAGATGTTGCCACTGAACAAGATCCCGGAAAACGAGCGAGCGGCATGCCTGGATCTCATCTATGACCGGCGGACCCCGGATATTGATCCACTGGAAGTGTTGTTGGAGGCATTCGCCGGTGCCGTAGAGGAGAAGGCGATCGAAGTCGATCGCAGCGATTGGCCGCTCGATCGCAGGCTGACCGAGCGGATCGTCGATGGCAACAAGGTGGGCCTGGAGGATGAGCTGAGCGAAGCGCTGGACTCGGGCCTGGGCGCACTCGAGATCATCAATGAGATCTTGCTCGACGGCATGAAGACCGTTGGAGCCCTCTTCGCCTCCGGCGAGATGCAGCTCCCGTTCGTGTTGCGGTCGGCCGAGACGATGAAAGCCGCGGTCCGCTTCCTCGAACCCCATATGGAGAAGGCGGAGAGTGCGTCACGGGGTTCGATCGTGCTGGCGACGGTGCGAGGCGATGTCCACGACATCGGCAAGAACCTGGTCGACATCATCCTCACCAACAACGGATTCGAGGTTCATAACCTCGGTATCAAGGTCGACATCGAACAGATGATCCGTGCGTATCAGGAGACCGGCGCCGATGCGATCGGCATGAGCGGCCTGCTGGTGAAGAGCACCCTGATCATGCGCGACAACCTCGATGAACTAGGTCGACGGGGACTGGACGATGTGCCGGTGTTGTTGGGCGGCGCCGCCCTCACCAGGTCCTACGTGGAGGAGCAGTTGCAAGAGAGGTACTCCGGGAGTGTCTACTACGGGAAGGACGCATTTGCCGGGTTGGACGCCATGTCGTACATCGTCTCCGGAGAACAGGGACCCCAGCCAACCCGCCTGGCGGGACGATCTCTGCCGAAGCGGTCGAGTCCCGACGACTCGGTGGAAGCTGCTGTG
>JAZGCP010000097.1:0-6170 GCA_036477035.1 Acidimicrobiia bacterium
CGGTGGCGACCGATCTCGCCGGACTGGTGGCCGCCGCGGCTCACGAACTCGATGTCGAAATCACCGTCGACGAGGCGGATGCTGCCAGAGTCCCCGGGGCGAAGACACGTCCTGAAGGCACACTGGCGGCCGACGTGGTGCTGGCAGTAGGCGGCGACGGAACGGTGCTGGAGGCCGCCCGCCGGGCCGTCGCAGTCGGGCTGCCCGTTATCGGGGTCAACGCAGGAAACGTCGGCTTCCTGGCGGAGATCCAACCCGAAGAAATCACGGCCGGCTTGACCGCGCTGACGACCGGGGACTACTCGATCACCGACCGCATGACCCTCACTGCCACCACCTCAACCGGCATTACGCTCGGAGCGCTAAACGATATCGTCGTCGAAAAAGACATCCGCCAGAACATCATCCGAGTCGGAGTCGCGGCCGATGATGAACGACTCGTCGAGTACCGCGCCGATGGTGTCATAGTCGCCACTCCCACCGGATCGACCGCCTACAACTTCTCGGCGGGTGGGCCGCTCATCGACCCCGAGTTGGAAGCCCTGACGCTTACCGCGGTGGCACCACATACTCTCTTCGGGCGACCGATAGTCTTCGGCGCCACCACCCGGCTGCGGCTGACGGTGGCCGGCGAACGTGCAGCCCGGCTCAACGGTGACGGGCGTGACTACGGACTGCTCCAACCCGGTGAGAGCGTCACCATCGCCGCCGGGACCGACGTCATCCGACTCATCAGACTCGAACCCCAGCACTTTGCGGCTTCCATCAAGCGAAAGTTCCATCTGCACGATGCTTGACGAGCTCCGGGTAGAGAACCTCGGCATCATCGAAGCTGCCACCATCGAGCCCGGCCCGGGCCTGGTGGCGGTCACCGGAGAAACGGGGGCCGGCAAGACGCTGCTGCTTGGTGCCCTGAGGCTGCTGCGCGGTGATCCTGCCAGCAGCGACAGGATCGGCCCCCACGGCGCCGCCGCTCACATCGAAGGCAGGTTCGTGATCGACGGCGAGGAGATCGTCGCCTCGCGTCGGATAACCGGGTCGCGATCGCGCGCCTACCTCGATGGGGCGATGGTTCCCGCCAAGGCCCTCTCCCAGCGATTCGACGGATTGATCGAGATCGTCGCCCAACACGAACACGTGACTCTCGGACGGGAGTCGGGGCTGAGGACGATCGTCGACGGTCTGCTCGACCATGATGGAACCGCCGCCCGAGCCCGGTATGCCGCGGCCTACGAGCGACTCGTCGCGCTGGAGACCGAGGCCGCGTCGATTGGCGGCGATGAAAGGCAGCTGGCCCGAGACCTGGACTTGGTCCGCCATCAAGCTGCCGAGATCGAACGGGCCGGCATCTCCGCTGACGAGGACCAGGAGCTCTCCGCCGCATTGCGGCGACTTCGCCACGCAGGCGAGATCAGTGAGTCACTGGGCGCCCTGCTCGAAACCCTCGAGGACGACGGCAATGCGGTCGACCTGTTGCGACTCGCGCTCGACCACAGTCGAACCGCCGCCAAGCTCGATCCTGCCCTCGACGATCTGGCCGCACGCCTCGAAGGTGTCATTGCCGCTGCCGAGGAGACCCTGGCCGAGGCGCGGCGCGCTGCGACCGATTCGGAGCACGAACCGGGAGCACTGGCAACGGCCGAGACGCGTAGCGCCGTCCTGTCGGATTTGAAACGGAAGTACGGAGCAACCGTCGATGAAGTCCTAGCTTTCGGCGAGGAGGCGACCCGCCGAGCCTCGGGGATCGCGCACGCTCTGGAAAGGGCAGAGTCGATCAGCGCTGAGATCGCGGCTGCCCGCCAAGAAGCGGTAGATGATGGGCGAGTTCTGACGGCAGCGCGCCGGAGCGCTGCGGCACTCCTGTCGGGAAAAGCGACGACCCGACTGCAGGCTCTCGGTTTTCGCGACCCGGTAATGGACCTCGATGTCGCGGATGCCGATCCGGGGCGCGGCGGTGCCGACCATCTGAGCCTGGTGTTTGCGTCGGACCGGGCCCTCGATCCCGGTCCGGTCGCAAAGGTGGCGTCGGGCGGCGAACTCAGCCGACTCGTCTTGGCAATCCGGGTGGCAGCGGGGGTCGCCGATGCGCCGATCGTCGCCTTTGACGAGGTAGATGCCGGGGTGGGCGGGACGACGGCGCTGGCTATGGGCGAGCAGTTGGCCTCTCTGGCCGGAACCGGACAGGTGCTGGTCGTTACCCATCTGCCGCAGGTCGCAGCCTTCGCACAGCGACACTTCGTTGTGGAGAGAGACGGTCCATCGGCCAGTGTTCGTCGGGTCGAGGGGGCGGAGCGCCTCGCCGAGATTGCCCGGATGCTCGGTGGCATGGAGGAGTCCGAGCGGGGCAGGCTCCACGCCGAAGAGCTACTTGCATTTGCCGCCGAGCGGCGCCGACCGTGATGGGGCGCAGGCGAACGCGCCTGCTACCGTCTTAGTCCCGAGGAACATGACCAAATACATCTTCGTTACCGGTGGAGTCGTAAGCAGCCTCGGGAAGGGCATCACTGCCGCTTCGCTCGGCCGCATTCTGCGGGCCCGCGGACTCCGCGTCGTAAACCAGAAGCTCGATCCATATATCAACGTGGATCCCGGCACGATGAATCCGTTCCAGCACGGAGAGGTCTTCGTCACCGACGATGGCGGAGAGACCGATCTCGACCTCGGCCACTATGAGCGGTTCACCGGGACCAACCTGCTGCGGGACTCGAATGTCACTACCGGAGCCATCTATTCAGCAGTCATCCAGAAGGAGCGACGCGGGGATTATCTCGGCGACACCGTCCAGGTCATCCCTCACATCACGAACGAGATCAAGTCGCGCATTAGACGCCTCGGGGAGCGCACCGAAGTAG
The DNA here is from genome assembly GCA_036477035.1 of Acidimicrobiia bacterium. GTDB lineage: Bacteria > Actinomycetota > Acidimicrobiia > Spongiisociales > UBA11373 > JACZWZ01. The sequence goes on from JAZGCP010000097.1 coordinate 2,853, forward strand.
ACGTTGTCATCACCGAGATCGGCGGGACCGTCGGCGACATCGAAATTCTTCCCTTCCTCGAAGCAATCCGACAACTTCGCAATGAGGTCGGACACGACAATGCCGTGTTCATCCACGTGACTCTCGTGCCCTACCTCGATCCCTCGGGCGAGCTGAAGACCAAGCCGACACAGCACAGCGTTGCCGAACTGCGGAGTCGTGGCATCGCCCCCCAGGCGATCGTCATCCGATCCGACCGGCCGGTCGACGATGCCGAGCGCCGCAAGATAAGCCTGTTCTGCGACGTGCCGTCGCAGGCCGTCATCAATGCTCCCGACGCCGGCAACATCTACGGAGTTGTGCTTGGTCTGCACGAAGGCGGCCTCGATCGTGTGGTGTGCGAGTGGCTCCATCTGGAGACCGAGCCTCCCGACCTCGAGAGTTGGCGCGCCCTGGTGGAGCGGATGGATAGCGCCACCGAGGAAGTAACAATCGCTCTGGTCGGAAAGTACGTGGACCTCCCCGATGCGTACCTGTCGGTTGTCGAAGCCCTGCGCCACGGATCTCTCAGCAACGACGTAAAGCTAGACCTCCGCTGGATCGCCTCCGACGACATGGAGGGGATGCTGGGGTCGGCCCGACTCGAAGGTGTCGACGGGGTCGTGGTTCCGGGTGGCTTCGGCGTGCGCGGGATCGAGGGCAAGATCCAAGCGGCACGATTTGCTCGGGAAGCCGAAATCCCGTTCCTGGGCCTCTGCCTGGGCTTGCAGTGTGCCGTCATCGAATTCGCCCGCAGCAAGCTCGGGCTGACAGATGCCAATTCTGCCGAATTCGATCCGACGAGTGCTCACACGGTGATCGACCTCATGGACTCCCAGCAGGGTGTAGAGGACCTGGGAGGCACCATGCGGCTGGGTCTGTATGCGGCCCGCCTGGTTGAGGGATCCCACTCACGCCGGCTCTACGGCGAGGAACTGATCTATGAGCGTCACCGACACCGATATGAAGTCAACAACAAGTACCGCAAGGATCTCGAAGACGCCGGGATGTTGCTCGCCGGTCTCTCCCCGGATGAGCAACTCGTCGAAATCATCGAGATACCGGATCATCCGTTCTTCGTCGGATCCCAGTTCCACCCCGAATTCAAGTCACGACCCGACGATCCGCACCCTCTGTTCCACGGCTTCATCGAAGCGGCCAAGCGCCGCCGTCGTGCCGCGGTTTCCGAAGATCTCACATCCGAGGAGCGGATCCCAGAGCGAGCCTGAGCAGGTGAGCCCCCGATGGTGACCGAGACTCAGGTTGACGACTATCTCGACGTGCTTTTCGTCGAGCGAGGCAGCTCTCCGGCGACGATCGCCGCCTACCGCCGAGATCTGGCGCAGTATCTGACCTTCCTCGACGGGCGCCGCCCAGACTCTGAATTGGTTTCCGAATTCGTGAGTGTCCTTTCGGACCGGGGTCTGGCCAGTTCGACGATCGCCCGCAAGATCGCCGCCGTACGAGGTCTCCACCGCCACCTGACGGCAGACGACGATGCCAGCGACCCCACCGTGCTGATCGACACCCCGAAACGCGACCGGTCGCTGCCCAAAGCACTCCGAATCGATCAGGTGCTGGCTCTGCTCGACTCGCCGGATACTTCGACCCGAGCCGGAAAACGAGATTCGGCGCTCCTCGAATTCCTGTATGCGACGGGAGCGCGAGTATCCGAGGCCACGGCGGTGGACGAGCTCGACGTCGATCTGCGAGAACGATCGGTTCTCCTGACGGGCAAGGGCGACAAACAGCGGCTGGTGCCGATCGGCAGGGCTGCGATCAGCGCCATTGAGACGTGGCTTCCAGACCGTGCATTGCTGAGGGCCCGCAACAGCGGCGCTGCGATATTCCTGAGTCTTCGAGGCACACGCATCAGCCGACAGTCGGTCTGGTCGATTGTGAAAAAGCACGCCGAACGGTCCGGGATTCCCCGCGGTCAGGTGTCACCGCACGTTCTGCGCCACAGCGCTGCCACCCACATGGTCGAAGGCGGAGCAGACCTCAGAACCGTTCAGGAACTCTTAGGGCACGCTACGATCGCAACCACACAGATTTACACACGGGTATCTCCACAACACCTCCTCGAGGTGTATGCGTTGTCCCACCCCCGAAGCTGAGTCGGTACCCCCAAGAACGGGAGTCACGATGTCCGATGCCGAGAAGACCTTGCGCGACGAGCGCGCCAACCTGTTGCATCAGCTCTCTGAGCTGGGCGCCAACGAGGACGGCCAATTGCGCGATGACGTCTCATATGGAGAAGGGTTCGCCGACGCCGCCGCAGCCACCGCAGAGCGCACCGAGGTCATCGGCCTCGTCGACTCGGTCAAGGCGATGCTGGAAAACGTGGATGCCGCCCTGGAGCGCATCGCCGAGGGCACATACGGCACCTGCGTTGAGTGCGGTAAGAAGATAGGTCGAGCACGCCTCGAGTTTCGACCGGAGTCGATCTACTGCGTGGACTGCAAGGCCAAGTCCTGACAGCGCCTTGATCCACGACAACGGCGTAATCGATGCATTGCTCTTCATCGCCGTGTTGGCACCGTCGATCATTCTTCACGAGGTGGCCCACGGGGTGATCGCCGCCCGGCTGGGCGATCCGACTGCACGAGATGCCGGCAGGCTCACCCTCAACCCGGCCAAGCACATCGACCCGTTCGGGTCCGTCATCCTGCCTGCCATGCTGGCCCTGGCCCGCCAGAACGTCTTCGGATGGGCAAAGCCGGTGCCCATCAACCCTCACCGGTTTGCTCATCCGACGCGAGGCATGGCGGTGACGGCCTTGGCCGGTCCGGCGACCAATCTGGCATTGGCGCTCGCCGTCGGGCGCTTTGGTCCGTTCGAGCAGGTGAATGGACTCGTCTTCATGACTTCGAACACATTGTGGGCCCGGGTCCTGCTCGGATTCCTGGTGGTCAACGCAGCCCTCGCCGTGTTCAACATGCTTCCGATTCCACCTCTCGATGGGAGTCGGCTCCTTCCGCTGGTTCTCTCAGATGCCGGCCGCCAGGCCTACGCCCGACTCTCGCAGTATGGGTTCTTGATCCTCGTTCTTCTCCTGTTCGTGTTCGAAGACTCGCTGAGTTTCCTCGGTGACTGGATCGGCTGGATAATCCGGATTGCGGTATGAGGCGCCTCAGACATCTAACGCGACGCTTTCTTGGATCTCTGGCAGCACGCCGACCGACGTCCTCCGATCAGTCCTTCGTCGCCGGCCTCCTGTCTGCCGCGGAGGCAGAAGTGTTCTGGAGCCAACCCGTGCCCGATCTCGCCCACGCCGTGCGATCCGCCCAATCGGTTGCC
>JAZGCP010000098.1:0-2563 GCA_036477035.1 Acidimicrobiia bacterium
TGGCGCCAAGGTGGAACGACACCCGCCAACGGCGATCCCCGCAGACCCAAACGGATATCCCACCTCGGCTTGCATACCACAACCCGGACCACGGTTCGACCCGGTGACCGGTGTGCAGAACGACGACTAACCACCATGGCTTAGTAGCTAGAGAGCGTCCGGGAACCTGCACTCGGTTCGGCTGACTTCGCGATCTGGCCGGACCTCCGTATAGAGAGGTCATCTGGAGTCCTTGTGGTCCCAAGTTGGCGGGCTTTGGTAGGGCATTCTGATCGAGAGGGTTGTCGGGTGATGCTGAGAGCCAATGGCCGTGCCGAGCTCCGTTGGTAGTGTCCGGGGACGGCAACCCCTGGAAGAGTGAACCAAAGGAGAACGGAGATGGCAGACAACCGACGGGTGGTGGAGCAGTACATCGAGGGCCGGAAGACCCAAGACTGGGAAGCGGTTGGCGCGCTGCACCATGCCGACTTCACCTCGGAGTTTCCCCAAACCGGCGAGCTCATACCTAGCCACGACAAATGGGTGGCCATCTACTCCCGATTCGAAGGCGGGCTACCCGAGGCGGAAGCCGACGAAGTCCACGGTGGTTCGGAAGCAGTGCACGTGGTGACTCCGCTTCCCATGATGACGCCGGTCATCACAGTCGTAGGAAGCGGCGACACGTTTACGGTCACGGGGAAGGCGCAATACTCGAACGGAAACGAGTACTACCTCATCACGATCTTGCAACTCAAGGAGGGCAAAATCCTCAAGGAGACCATCTACTGGGCTCCCCCGACCGAGGCGCCGGAGTGGCGCAGTGAATTCGTTGAGCGAATCACCGCCTGAGGCGCCGACGACCTAACCAAACGAATAGGAACACTCCCCGAACGGTTTTCTCATCCGACGTCGACGGTGACGGTTTCGAAGTCAGCGAGCGGGAGGACGGTGATATCTTCGTCAGCGAGCACCTTCTTCGTCATGCCGTACAGCCATCTCTTCCCGCGTTCGGCGAGGTGCCAGTCGTGGGTCGGGACGATGTACTGAGGTTTGAGACGCTTGGCAATCTCAACCGCTTCTGTGGTGGAGCCCCAGGGTGGCAATAGCGGCAGCGCCAGCACCGCTGGAGCCGTGTCAAATGTGAAGCTGTCGCCGGCGTGGGCAAACACCTCTCCAACAACGAACCCGACGTTCTGTGGTTGCGATCCCATGGGTGTCGGCTCGTGCGGCGCTGTGAACTGGGCGGTCCACGAGGCCGATTCGGTTGTGGCGCTGATTCCTGCCTCGCCAAGCACAGCGGCCACCTCCTCGTTGGTTTCGATCACCATCGCTGGATAGGCCGCCACCAGCGCCTGGACGAAATCGATTGAAAGGTGGTCGGTGTGGTTGTGTGTGACGAGAAGGCGGTCGGGGGCCGGCATCGACGTCAGGTCTAACTCGTCGTGTTCCCAGGCGTAGAAACCCGGATCAACCAAAGCGCTCTGACCGCCGATCGCGACCCGCACACAGGAATCGGCGAGCTTCTGGATGGTGATAGGTGTCATGCCATCGACCATAGACGGTGCCCAACAGGCCGGATTGTCTCAACACGAAGTCTGGTTGGAATGGAATACCGTGATCTCGGAGCTACGGGCATCACCGTGTCGGTAGTCGGTTTGGGATTGGCAGCAATCGGACGATCCCCTACATCACCCCGAAGGCTGTAGCCGCCTTCAGGTTTCGGCTCGGGCAACGGCGGCGGTAGGGATGAAGCGGCGCCGATTGTCATCCACTATGACATTACCCAGGCCGGGTCGGGGGTAATGGCCGGCCGCCACCAACGTTTCGGGATCCAGACTGTCGAAGACTCTGCTGCGGGTAGCGGCGGCGGTGGGTGGGTCGACATCGAGGACACTGTTCCACCCAACATGCTCGGCCTGCAGCGGGTGATGCGTCACATCGCCGGTGATGAACGTTCGCTGCCCGTCTGACATCGCCACCACCGACACATGTCCAGGCGTGTGGCCCTCAGTTTCGATCATGGTGATCCCCGCCGCGACCTCGGTATCTCGATCAATCGGGTTCAGGCGGCCGGCGTCGATGATCGGCGCGAGCTGTTCACGCACGCCGCTCGTCGCACCTTGTGGTCCGGTCGTCCAGTAGTCCAACTCTCGTTGATGAACGTAAAACTGAGCATTGGGGAAATAGAGCCGGCCTCCGGAGGTGAGGTTGCCGCCGAAGTGGTCAATATGTAAGTGGGTGTGGATTACCTTTCGGATGTCGGAGGGATCAACGCCAAGGGTACGAAGGGCCGCTGGCATTTGGCCGGTCCCAGACTCGGTGCTTGCTACTGGTGGGCCGCCACGACCGCTGTCGACCATGACCCAACCGTGGGAGCCGGCCATCAGGAAACATCCCATACTGAGGCGCATTCGGCCATCGGGAGTGAGGTAGTTGGCGTGGGCCGCCCAAACGGCGGGATCCGATTCCGGGAACCACTCGGTGGGAAGCACGTGGAACCAGCCGTCTTCGATGGCGAGAAGCGTGACGGACCCGAAGCGCGTTTCCCAGACCATGGCTGCAGCGTAGCCCCAGCCCCTCGGGC
>JAZGCP010000099.1:0-3468 GCA_036477035.1 Acidimicrobiia bacterium
CGGCCTGGCGCGTCTCGGTATCGAACTCACGGCTCTGCTCGGCGGATGGCTCCTGGGCGGCACGATCGGAGCCGGAACCGTGTTGTTCGCCCTCGGAATCGGACCACTGGTGCACGTGCTACTGCCACGGCTGACGATGAAGCCAGTATCCAGTAACCAGTAACCAGTACTCCGCCTCTTGCTGGGTACTGGCTACTCGATGTAGCTGTAACGCGGAGGCGGCCGACACGTCGTTCCAAACTGGCAGCAAACGGGTCTGGTACTGGATACGCAGCGCACGCTGCAGGCTTACTCTTCTCCCATGCCCATCTCCCCGGACGATCCGCACCCCCGCAAGACCGCCGATATCCTCGGAACCACCATCGAATACGTGGACACCGGCGGCGACGGCGACCCGATCGTCTTCCTTCATGGGAATCCGACCTCGTCTTATCTGTGGCGCAACGTCATCCCCCATCTGGCAGAGCACGGGCGCTGTCTCGCTCCCGACCTGGTGGGAATGGGTCGCTCCGGGCCATCGTCGACCGGCTCATATCGATTCGTCGATCACCGCCGGCACCTCGATGCCTGGTTCGACGCCGTTGGTGCGGTTTCCAACGTCACCCTCGTAATCCACGACTGGGGCTCAGGTCTCGGGTTCGACTGGGCTCATCGCCATCCCGACCGGATCAAAGCGATCGCCTATATGGAAGCCATCACGACACCGGTGACCTGGGACGACTGGCCGCCGGCGGCCCGCCGGTTATTCGAGGGCTTCAGGTCGGAACAGGGAGAAGTGATGGTGCTCGACAAGAACGTCTTCGTGGAGCGGGTCCTCCCCGGCTCGGTGCTGCGCCAACTGACCGACACGGAGATGGAGCGGTACCGCGAGCCGTATCTGGAACCGGGTGAGTCCCGCCGCCCCACGCTCACCTGGCCCCGCGAGATCCCGATCGACGGAGATCCGGCAGACGTCCAGGAGATCGTCACCGCCTACGCCGAGTGGCTCCAGACGACGGAAGTACCCAAACTGTTCATCAACGCCGACCCGGGTTCCATCCTCACCGGCCGCCAGCGTGAGTTCTGCCGCTCGTTTCCCAACCAGCGCGAGATCACCGTGCCCGGCGTCCACTTCCTGCAAGAAGACGCTCCCGACGAGATCGGAACGGCCATCGCGGCCTGGCTCGGCCAGATCTGAGTAATTGCCCACAAGGGACCAACGGCCGATACCAAAACCAGCCTTTTCGCCCTACCCTCAAGGCATGACTGAATATCGAGCCCCCACCATCGATATGCGCTTCACCCTCGAGCACGTCGTCGGTCTCGGCACCCTGACCTCGTTGGACCGTTTTGCCCACATCGACCAAGACCTGCTCACCGGCATCCTCGACGAAGCAGCTCGTTTTGCCGGCGAAGTGATCGCTCCTCTCGCCACAGTCGGAGACTCGGTTGGTGCCGTCCACAACTCCGACGGCACCGTGACCACACCACCCGGTTACCGGGAGGCGTACCAACAGTTCGTAGAAGCCGGATGGCCGGCAGCCGGGTTTCCCGAAGCGATCGGCGGCGGCGGACTTCCCTGGGTGATCGCGTCGGCGTTGCAGGAAATGATCATTGCCGCCGACATGAGCTTTGCGCTCTGTCCGATGCTGACCGCCGGAACGGTCGACATGCTCGTGCAGCACGGGTCAGACGAGCAGCGCGCCGCCTACCTCGACAAACTCGTCACCTCCGAATGGACCGGCACGATGGTGCTCACGGAGCCCCAGGCCGGATCGGACGTGGGCGCTCTGATCACGAAAGCCACCCCCGCCGACGATGGCACCTACCGAATCAAGGGAAACAAGATCTTCATCAGTTGGGGTGAGCACGATCTCACCGAAAACATCATCCACATCGTGCTGGCGAGAACGCCCGATGCCCCTCCGGGGACCAAAGGGATTTCGTGCTTCATCGTTCCCAAATTCCTGGTGGAAGCCGACGGCTCACTCGGAGAACGCAATGACATCACATGCGTTTCGATCGAGCACAAGATCGGTATTCATTCGAGCCCGACGTGCGCACTCTCGTTCGGCGACGCCGGCGACGGCGCCATCGGCTACCTGATCGGCGAAGAGAACCAGGGAATGCGGTACATGTTCACGATGATGAACGAGGCCCGGCTCTCTGTCGGTGTCGAAGGGCTGGCGTCCAGCGATCGGTCGTATCAGCAGTCGGCGCGGTACGCCATGGACCGACTCCAGGGCAGGACACTCGGGGGACCCCGTGGTGAAGCCGCACCGATCATCAAGCACCCGGACGTCCGCCGCATGCTCATGCTGATGCGTTCCAATATCGAGGCCATGCGCGGCTTGCTCTATTCGAACGCCCTGGCAATCGAAGAGTCCCGGTACCTCACCGACGAGGATGCGCGACGAGAGGCGGGAAATCTGGCTGCAATCTTGACCCCGATCTCGAAAGCATGGGCCACTGACCTCAGCGTCGAGCTCACGTCGCTCGGCATCCAGATCCACGGTGGAGCCGGCTACGTCGAGGAGACCGGTGTCGCCCAGTGGTGGCGCAACGCCCGGATCACTCCGATATACGAGGGCACCAACGGTATTCAGGCCCAAGACCTGGCAATGCGACGGATCCCGCTTGAATCCGGAGATGCGATCCGCAAGTTGCTGGAGATGGTTGCCGCCGAAGCCTCGTCGCTCGAAGGCGACTTGAAGCCGATCGGTGAACAGCTCCTGGCGGCAGTCGAAGCCTGCGGCCAGGTAACGATGACCTTTGGGACGTGGCTGCTGGAGGAAAAGTATGACGACGTGCTCGCCGGCGCCACGCCGTACTTGAAGATGATGGGAGACACGCTCGGAGGTTGGATCCTCGCTAAGGGTGCCAGGGCCGCCGCCGAGGGCCCAGATGGCTACAGCGAGGAGTTTCTGGCCGATCGAATCGCCAGCGCATCCTTCTATGCCGAACACATACTTCCCACTGTTCCCGGGCTCACCTCATCGGCTACGGCAGGTGCAGCCGGGTTGTATGAAATCGACGAAGCCCGGTTCGCCTAGCCCCGTGACCTGCCGGTGCAGCCCACCGGACCCGAGGCGAGACGGCTGAAACCCGCCAGCCGCCGTCACTCTGCATGCGCTCATGGGGTGTCTTACGCGCCACAAAGCACGTAAGACGATTTTGTCATTCGGAATTGGGCGACACGCGTGTGATTCGATCCGAAACACGGTGTACTCGGGTGGCAGCGCTATTCTGCCCCGTTCCAACGACCCGAAAGGCTCCGCTCCATGCAGTTCGACTCCGCCCCGGATCTCACGATCGACCTCGATGGTGCTTACAAGGCGACGCTGCACACGACACTCGGCGATATCTCGCTCGAATTCCTCCCCGCAGAGGCACCGCTGGCCGTCAACAACTTTCTCTTCCTCGCCGGCAAGGGGTACTACGACAACGTGATCTTCCACCGGGTCATCTCGGGATTCATGCTGCAGTGCG